>NZ_JBNCAB010000073.1:0-38117 GCF_049805555.1 Burkholderia sp. DN3021
CGCCGGTACCGCGGCTTCGCGGCCGCAGGCCGCGGCGCGGGCCGCTCATCCGGCGTCGCCCGATGCGCCCGGCCGGCCGCCGTTTCTGCCGTCGTTTGCATTTTTGTCGCCCTTGCCAAGGGCGTCGCCGTGGCCGCGCGCGAGGCGCGACGCGGTACGCAACGCATCGACGAGCGTCCGGTATGCGTGTTCGCGAGAGTCGGCGCCGCGCGTACGCAGCACATACGACGGATGGCAGGTTGCGACGACAAGCCGGCCTTCGGCGGTCCGCACCGGCGCGCGCGTGCGCTCCAGCGTCGCGTCGTTGTCCTGCAGCACCGCGCGCAGCGCGGTACCGCCGAGCGCGACGATCACGCGCGGGCGCACCGCGTCGAGCTCGCGTTCGAGCCAGTAGCGGCATGCGGCGACCTCGCGTTGCGCGGGCGTCTTGTGCAGGCGCCGCTTGCCGCGCGGCTCCCATTTGAAGTGCTTGACCGCATTCGTCAGGTAGACGTGCGAGCGCTCGATTCCGGCCTCGTCGAGCGCGCGGTCGAGCATGCGGCCGGCCGCGCCGACGAACGGCAAACCCTTGCGGTCCTCCTGATCGCCCGGCTGCTCGCCGACCAGCATGATCGTTGCGTCGACGGGCCCGGCGCCCGGCACCGGTTGCGTCGCGTGTTCCCACAGCGCGCAGCGTCGGCACGCGTCGAGCGTCGCCGGCGCGTCGCCGCCGCGGGCGGCGGGGGCCGGACGAGCGGCCGCCTGGCGCGTCATGGGGCGCCTCTTGCGCGGGCTCGCGCGCCGCATGCGGCTGCCTGCGCGAACCGGCGCGCCGGCCGGCACGCGGCACGCGACGCGCTCGCGTGGCCTGGCTGGAAAATCGACATCCCGCGCATCGATGGCTCCCGTATCGACGATACGGAACATGGAGCAACCGGCATGCCGCATGCGGTCGACATGGGCGCGCAGTTTGCGGCCGGCCTGCATCCGCTGACGGGGGACAGACGCGATGCATTCCCCGGCGACGATCCGGCCGCCGCCGACGTGCCGTACCATACGAGCGCGACGGCGATCGCCGCCAGGCATCGCGCGCGTTCTCCGTCGTGATCGATGCGCTGCGGCACCGCGCGTAGCAGGCGTCGGAGCCGGGCATCTCCCGGCTGGGTGAGCTTGCCCGAATCATGCAAAATACCCGGCATCTGAAATTCGGAGACGTGGCCCGTGGGAATCAACTTCGATTTGACCGACTTGCAGGCGTTTCGCGCGGTGGTGGAGCTGGGAAGCTTCCGAAAGGCCGCCGACGCGATCAGCATTTCGCAGCCCGCGCTGAGTCGCCGGATCGACAAACTCGAGGAAGCGCTCGGCGTGCGGTTGTTCGAGCGCACCACCCGCAGCGTCACGCTGACCACCGTCGGGCGCGTGTTCGCGCCGAGCGCCGAGCAACTGCTGGACGATCTCGACGTCGCGCTGCTCGGCATCCGCGACGTTTCGTCGAGCCGCCTCGGTCATGTGACGATTGCATGCGTGCCGTCGGTGGCCTACTACTTCCTGCCGAACGTGATCGCGAGCTATCATCGCCGCTTTCCGCGCATCAGGGTCAAGCTGCTGGATGCGAGCGCGAACGAGGTGCTGGGCGCGGTCATCAGCGGCGAGGCCGATTTCGGCGTGAGTTTCATGGGCAGCCAGGAGCCGGAGATCGAGTTCAAGCTGCTGCTGCAGGAACGGTTTGTTGCCGCGTGCCGGCGCGACCATCCGCTCGCGCGCAAGAAGCGCGTGACCTGGAACGAGCTTTACGAGTACGAGTATGTGTCGGTGGACAAGACTTCCGGCAACCGCCTGCTGCTCGACCAGGCATTGACGACCGTCGCGCCGCGGGCGCCGAGCGTGTGCGAGACGCGCCACGTGACGACCCTGCTCGGGTTGATCGAAGCCGGGCTCGGCGTCGCCGCGGTACCGTCGATGGCGATGCCCGGACACGACCATCCCGTGCTCACGAGCGTGCCCCTCGTCGAACCGGTGGTCAAGCGCCGGGTGGGCATCGTGAAACGGCGCGGGCGCCCGCTGACGCCGGCCGCGGAGGAGTTTCACCGGGCGATCGTCGATGCGAAACGCGCCGGCGCCGCAAGCAGCGATGCATCGAAGTGACGAAGATAAAGAACACAAACAGGACATCGGGGAACACCGCATCGTGAGGCTGGCAAGACCGCTCCGTTCGCTCTATGTGCAGGTTCTGCTGGCGATGGCGCTCGGCGTGAGCGTCGGCCACTTCTGGCCGTCGGCGGGCGCGCTGCTCAAGCCGCTCAGCGATGCATTCGTCGGCCTCGTGCGGATGATGATCGCGCCGATCGTGTTTTGCACGATCGTCTCCGGCATCACGTCGCTGGCGAACGGAAAGGCCATCGGGCGCACGATCGTGCGCGCGCTGGTGCTGTTCTATCTGCTGACCGCCGCCGCACTCGCATTCGGGCTCGTCACCGCGTTCGTGCTGCGGCCCGGCGCCGGCATGCACGTCGACGTGCGCCATCTCGACCCGCGCATCCTGGCGCAATATGCACCGCACGCGCAACCGCACGGGCTCGTCGAGTTCGCGTTGAGCGTGATCCCCGACACGATGCTCGGCGCGTTCCGCACGGGCGAGGTGCTGCCCGTGCTGCTGCTGTCGCTGCTGTTCGGTTTTTCGCTGAATGCGTATCCGCAGACCGGTCGGCCTGTGCTGGCGCTGATCGACGGCGTCGCGCAGATCGTGTTTCGGGTACTCGCGATGGTCATGCGGCTCGCACCGCTCGGCGCATTCGGCGCGATGGCGTTCACGGTGGGGCGCTTCGGCATCGGCTCGGTCGGCTCGCTCGCGCGGCTGATGGTGGCGTTCTACGTGGCCTGCGTGCTGTTCGTCGCGCTGGTGCTGGCGCCGCTCGCCCGGCTGCACGGCTTCGCGTTGTGGCGGCTGTTGCGCTACCTGCGCGAGGAGTTGCTGATCGTCCTCGCGACCTCGTCCACGGAGCCGGTGTTGCCGCGGCTGATCGTCAAGCTGGAGTCGCTGGGGTGCGACAAGGGCGTCGTGGGGCTCGTGCTGCCGGCCGGCTACTCGTTCAACCTGGACGGCACCGCGATCTACCTGACGCTCGCGGCATTGTTCATCGCGCAGGCGTGCGACGTGCCGCTTTCCGCGCCGCAAATCGCGGCAATGCTCGCCGTCATGCTGCTCACGTCGAAGGGGGCGGCCGGCGTGTCCGGCAGCGGGCTCGTCGCGCTCGTCGCGACGCTCGCCGTGATGCCCGACCTGCCGGTTGCCGGGGTCGCGCTGCTGGTCGGCATCGATCGCTTCATGTCCGAGGCGCGCGCGCTGACGAGCGTGATCAGCAATGCGTGCGCGGTGATCTTCGTTTCGTCGTGGGAAGGGGAGTGCGATCGTGAGCGGCTCGCGCGGATGCTGAGCGCGGCCGAGCCGGCGAACCTGAACTGCGCCGATGATGCTGCGGACAACGCCGGGCGCGACGGGAAGGCCGTCTGATGCACGCCTTCCCGTGGTTCGTGCTCAAGGTGCGGAGACGGAATCCAGTCCGGTCGACTTCACTTCCGGCTGCACGGCGGGCGACGCGAGATAGTCGAGGAGTGCCTTCGCTTCCGTTGGATGTTGCGCGCCGACAGGGATGCCGGCGGCGAAGCGTGTGACGGACTGCAGCGATTCGGGAATCTTGCCGACAAAGGTCGCGCCCTGGATGGGCAGCAGTTCGCTCACCTGCTGGAAGCCGATTTCGTAGTCGCCGTTCGCGACCACGGACGCGACCGGAATCCGCGGGATCATCTTCGCCTTCGATTTCATCTGGTCGTCGATGCCGAGCTTCCTGAACAACTCCCGCTCGATATAGACGCCGCTCGCGCTATCCGAGTAGGCGATCGACTTGGCATGCAGCAGCGCCTGCTTCAGGCCTTCGGCCGAGCTGATGTCGGGTTTCGCCGCGCCGTCGCGCACGACCATGCCGATGCGGGAATCGGCCAGCTCGACGCGCGATCCGGGGATCACCTTGCCTTGCCTGATCAGATCGTCGAGCGCGTAGCCGACCATGATCACCGCGTCGGCAGGCTCGCCGCGCGCGAGCCGGTTCGGAATCGCCTCGGGCGACTTGCCCATCGACGGGCCGAGCGCGGTGTCGAGCGTGTTGCCCGTGCGGGACGCGAACTGCGGGCCAAGGAGCTTATAGGCCGCGGTGAAGCCGCCCGAGCTCATCACGTGCAGCTCGGCGGCCTGCACGTTTGCGGTGACTGCGGCGGTGGCGACGAGCGCGGTCGCGCACAGTTTCAGGAGCAGGTTTTTCATGATTGTCGTCTTGCGGAGTCGGGGCAGGTTGCTCGGCATGGGGCGTCAGTGCGCGGGTGTCAGCGTCGGCGTCCGGCGGCGATAGAGCGCGAAGGTCGCAAGCAGCGCGCACACCGCGGCGAGGCTCATCCAGTAGCCCGGCGCAGCCTTGTCGCCGGTCATGTGAATCAGCGCCGTCGAGATGGCGGGCGTGAAGCCGCCGAATACGGCCGTCGCGAGGCTGTAGGCGAGCGAGAAGCCTGCCACGCGCACCTCCACCGGCATCACTTCCGTCAGCGCGACGATCATCGCGCCGTTATAGATCCCGTACATGAACGACAGCCACAGAAGGACGAGCAGCATGTTGACGAACGACGGCGCATGAGCGAGCAGCGACAGCGCAGGATAGGCGGTCGCGATCGCGAGCACCGTCATGCCGACGAGCAGCGGCCGGCGGCCTATCCTGTCCGACAGCGCACCGCCGATCGGAAGCCAGACGAAATTCGACACGCCGACGCACAGCGTCACGAGCAGGCTGTCCGCGGTGCTCAGGTGCAGAACCGTCTTGCCGAAGGTCGGCGCGTAGACCGTGATCAGGTAGAAGCTCGTGGTCGTCATCGCGACCAGCATCATGCCTGCGAGAACCACGCCCCAGTTCTGGACCAGCGTACCGAACACTTCCTTCATGCCGGGACGATGCCGGCGCGCCTTGAATTCCTGCGTTTCCTCCAGATTGCGACGCAGCATGAAAATGAACGGCACGATCGTACAGCCGACGAAGAACGGGACGCGCCATCCCCATGCGGCGATGGCCGATGCGCTGAGCCATTGATTGAGCGCGAAGCCGAGGCCCGCCGCGACGACGATCGCGACCTGCTGGCTGGCGGACTGCCAGCTCGTGTAGAAGCCCTTGCGGCCGGGCGTGGCCATCTCGGCAAGATAGACCGACACGCCGCCCAGCTCGGCACCCGCCGAAAAGCCCTGCAGCAGTCGCCCGATCAGCACGAGCGCGGGTGCGAGCAGGCCGATCGTCGCGTAGCCCGGTACGAACGCGATCAGGATGGTGCCGCTTGCCATGATGGCCAGCGTGACGATGAGGCCCTTGCGGCGGCCGACGTCGTCGATGTACGCGCCCAGCACGATCGCGCCCATCGGCCGCATCAGGAAGCCGGCGCCGAACACGGCGAACGTCATCATCAGCGAAGCGAACTCGCTCGCGGCGGGAAAGAACACGGCGGCGATCTGCGTCGCATAGAAGCCGAACAGGAAGAAGTCGAACTGCTCGAGGAAGTTGCCGGCCGTGACGCGGAATACCGCGGCGGCCTTCGAACGTCCGGTCGGAAGGCTGGGCGAGGGGGGCATCGGGGGTGTCTCCAGAAAAATTCAGACAATGCGCGGAAGGCGATCGATTGTCGTTTTGGCAATGTTCGCCCGGAGACGGAGAAACGATAAGTGCGATTTTTGGATGGATTGATGTCGTATGGTTATCAATAGGGGCGGCCGGCAGACGAAAAAAAGCCCCGCATGCGCGGGGCGTGTCGGCCGGTCGTGAACGCTCAATGAGGGTCGCGTGTGCGCGGATTGTTCAGTTCCTCGGTCGGATCGGTCAGCCCGAGCTCGTCGCCGGGGCTCCAGTACGGCGCGCTGCCGTAGTACTCGTGCAGCGGCTCGGCCCATTGCGGATCGGCCATCGCCGGCCAGTGGTCCTTGTCGAAGCCGGGAGCGTTCTTGATCCGCTCCGACGACACCGACAGCAGGAAGCACTTGCGCTCAGTGTCGAGCGTCAGCGCGCTCCACGGGATCGCGAGCAGCTTGTCGCCGATGCCGAGCAGGCCGCCACTCGACAGCACCGCGTACGCGATACGGCCCGAACGCACGTCGAGCATGATGTCCTTGATCTTGCCGACATCGTCGCCGTCGGTCGTATAGACCTTGTCGCCTTCCAGCGTGTTGGCCGCCATGACGTCGGGGCCGGGTCCGGCCGCCGTTGCGGCGCCCTTGCCGATGATGCGGGTCTGACCTTGATTGGAAGTCTGCATGGTGTTTCCTCCAGGCTGCGTGGTGCGCGATCGTGCCCGGGCGGGCCGTGGGTCGCGCGGGTGGTCGGGACGGGGCGAAGCAAAGGCTCGACCCGTCACGTCTGCCTCGGCTGCGACACGCCTTCGAGCGTGTTCGCGACGTCGTCGTGCGTCGGGCCGGCCGAGCGCGTCGCGATGTCCGCGAGCGACAGCATGCCGACCAGCCGCTTGTCGTGATCGACGACGGGCAGGCGGCGCAACTGCGCGTCTGCCATGTAGTGCTGGATCTCTTCCAGCGAATCGTCGTCGAAGCACCATTCGATCGGGCCCGACGCGACTTCGTGAATCCGCGTCTCCGGCGGCTTGCCGGCCGAGATCGCGCGCACCGCGAGATCGCGGTCCGTCACCATCCCGATCAGCCGGTTGTTGTCGCACACGGGCAGCGCGCCGATGTCGTAGCGCTCCATCAGTTGCGCGGCATGGCGGATCGAGTCGGTCGGCGCGATGCACACGACGTCCTGCGACATGATTTCGTTGACGCGATGCATGAAAGTCCTCCTTGCGGGTTGGGTGTGGGCAATGCTTCGGCTCATTCAGCAAACCGCATGCCGTGCGGCGCACGCGGCCTGTCGTTCGTCGCCGTCATCTGTCGCGGCGTTCGCGCTTGTCCTGCCACGGCCCGTCGTCGTGCGTGCCGGGCGGCGTGTCGGGCTCGATGCGCGTGATACCGCCGGTCGCGGGCGGGTCGCTCGCCGGAAACGTGTCCTCGAGCTGCTTGTCGATATGGCGTTCCGAATGGCGCGTGTGCGTGCGGTCCTCCGGCTTCAGCGGCTGCGATGGGGAGGGTCGCTGCTTGCGCTCCGGCGCGTCGTGGCCGGACCGGGTCGAATCCTTCATGGCGAAGCTCCGTATCGGTGACGATGACGCCGATTTCCCGCAACGGCCGTTCCCGGATCGCACGCGGCACGCGATTTGCCACGTCGCCGGCGAAGACGAAGACGACCATGGCAGCAACGCGCGGCGCACCCGGTGCCTGCGGTGCGCGCATCAAGCGGAGACACGACGATGATTCCGAAACGACGACCAGGCGTACGCTACGAGATCAACATATGCGGCGGCGGATTCGATTCGGTGAAGAGCCATTTCGATACGTGGAAACACGAACCGCTGATCTACCGGCCCGAGCGCCGGATGTTCGAGGGCAAGGCCGACGTGCGGCCGCTCGGCGACGAGACGTTCGGCTCGACCGAGCCGGCGCGCTTCGCGCTGCAGCGCGCATGCGAGCCGGCCGACCCGTATGCGCTGGCGGCACGTGTGCGGGACGACGGCCGCGAGCTGTGGCTCGTGATGGCCGCGTACGACGCGTAGCGGCGCGCTTGCAAGAATTGCAGCGAACGGTGTAGCGAATGCACGGCGCGCGCCGCGAGCGCGCGCGTATGCGCAGCAGCGCCGGCGTGCGGGCGCCGCGAACGGACGGCACGCGGATTGCGGACCCTGGCCACATCCGTCAGACAACGCAACGATGCGCCCCTATGGAATGCCGATGAATCACGACCGCGATCAGTGGCTGCACCGGCCTGACCCGCCGGTGCCCGACGTGGAGCCGGACCCCGAGCCGCCCGATCCCGACGACGTGCCGCCCGACATGCCGGAACCGTACCGCGAACCCGAAGGCGATCCGCCCGGGCATGCGCCGCCGGAACGCGATCCGCCCGTGCGCGCACCGCCGGCGGGCGCGGCGCCGCGAACGCGAATGGAGGGCACGCAATGAGCATCCGTATCAGACCCGGCATGCTGCGCGACATCGCCGAGACGCTCGGCCGCCATTTCGAGGCGCGCGCGATGCCGTTCCATGTCGAGGAGCAGCCGGCCGGCGCATTGCATATCGGTTTTCGCGTCGATGGCCATCCGGCGTCGCTGACCGTGACCTTCGATGCCGACGCGTTCGCCGCGCTCGAACAGGCGGATATCGAGCGGCAACGCGGCACGCTCACGCGCGTCGCGGCCGAATTCGACGTGATGATGGCGCGCCGCGCACCCACCGCGTATGCGGGGGATTTTCATTTCAACCGGCTCTGAGCCGTCGATCCGACGGAGGATTCCGATGAACACGATCCAGACGATACGCGTAGCTGCATGCGCGTTCGCCGCCGCGTGCGCGCTGGGCGCATGCACGCAGGGCACCACCTACGGCACGCGCGCGGCGCCGCCCGCACCGCCCGACGGCCATGCGACGCCGCCGAGCGCGACGATGCCGGATGCCAATACGCGCTACGAGACGCGCCCGTCGCCGGGCAACACGATGCCGCAGGGCGCGACCGGCGGCGATCCGGCCGACGTCCCGCCGCCGGGCCCGAACGGCGTGCAGGGCGACCAGCGGCTGCCGGGCACGCCGCCGCCGATGCAGTACTGACGCGTCGCGTGTGCCGCACGGCATGCGCGCCGAGCATCGCGCCGCGCGACACGCCGCATTCGTGATGCGGTGAAGGAACGTGACGGCGAAGATGAAACCCGCAGCGTGCTGCGAGCGGATCATGCAGCAGGAGCGCGACATGGCCGCGTGGCTGCTGCGCCACCAGCCGGCGCTGACGGCGGTATTTCCCGATCGCTCGGCCGTCGATCCCATCGATGCGAAGCGTGACGATGCGGTGGACCGAGCGCACTTCTTGCCGCGCGAAATGCGTGCCCCAAACTTGCCGCCGGCTTGTAAAAAAGCGGCCCCGTCAGGTTGCGTGATGGGGCACGAACCCGCGAAAGCCCCGGCACGGCGCGCGTGGACGGATTGGCACGAAAACTGCGTAAACCCTGTCGACGAAATACCGCGAACCGAACCGTCAGGAGGCTTTCGATGTCCGTCTCGCTTGCGCTGCAGATGCGACAGCATCTCGCACTTACGCCGAGGCTTCAGCAGTCGCTGCGGCTGCTGCAGTTGTCCTCGCTCGAGTTTCAACAGGAATTGCGGCAGGCGCTCGACATGAATCCGTTTCTCGAAGACGGCCAGGGCGACGGCGAAGAGGAAACCGCCGCCGGAACGCCCGAGCAGGCGGCCGAAGCCGCCGCGCCCGAAGCGTCGCCCGAACCCGACGACGTGCGCCCGCCGGACGGCGAGGTGTCGTATACGGCCGCGCCCGCGCCGCGCGGTACGGGCCGCCAGGGCGACGACGCCGACGGCCTGTCGCCGGGCGAATGGATGGCCGCCGAGCCGTCGCTGCATCAGCAACTGCACGATATGCTGCGGCTCTACCCGCTGAACAAACGCGACCGCGAAGCCGCGCGCATCGTGATCGATGCGCTCGACGACGACGGCTACCTGCGCCAGGAGCTGCCCGACCTGCTGGTCGCGGCCGATCCGGCGCTGCTGCTGTCGCAACAGGATCTCGCGGTCGCGCTGCGGCTCGTGCAGATGCTCGACCGCCCGGGCATCGCCGCGCGCTCGCTGTCCGAATGCCTGGTGCTGCAGCTCGACGCGATCCCGGCCGGCACGCCGGCGCTCGCGGAAGCGAAGGCGATCGCGCGCGAGCATCTCGAACGGCTCGCGCGCCGCGAGACGGCCGAGATCCAGCGGCGCATCGGCTGCAACCCGCAGACGCTGCACGCGGCGTGCGCGCTCGTGCGCGGCCTCGATCCGCGCCCCGGCAATCACTATGGCAGCACGCGCGGCGACTACGTGGTGCCCGACGTGATCGTGCGCCAGGTGCGCGACGAATGGATCGTGACGATCAACCCGGCCGTGCTGCCGCGCGCGCGCCTGCACGAGCGTTATGCGACGCTGTTCGCGCAGTCGAGCGGCGAGCGCGATTCGCCGCTCGGCCAGCAGTTGCAGGAAGCGCGCTGGCTGATCCGCAACGTGCAGAAGCGCTTCGAGACGATCCAGCGCGTCGGCGAATGCATCGTCGCGCGGCAGCGCGATTTCTTCCGCTACGGCGAGATCGCGATGAAGCCGCTCGTGCTGCGCGATATCGCGGATGAGCTCGAGCTGCACGAATCGACCGTGTCGCGCGCGACGGGCAACAAGTACATGGCCACGCCGCACGGCACGTTCGAATTCAAGCACTTCTTCCCGCGCAAGCTCGAGGCGGCGGGCAAGGGCGTGTGCTCGGCATCGGCCGCCAAGGTGCTGATCCGCGACATGATCGCGGCCGAGCGTCAAACCGATCCGCTGTCCGACGTCACGCTCGTGCAGAACCTCGCGGGGCGCGGCATTCTTCTTGCGCGCCGCACGGTGACGAAGTATCGCCAGGCGATGAAGATCCCGCCGGCCGACCTGCGGCGCCGCGACGCCGCATGACGACCCGGGCGACCCAACCGCGCGCGTGCCGTCTGCTGCACCGACATTGCGTCGTATCGCGTGCGCCAACGAGAGGAGCGCAACCATGCCAGCAAAATCCCAGGCCCAGCAGCGTGCTGCCGGGGCCGCGCTGTCGGCCAAGCGCGGCGAGACGAAGATGAAGGACCTCAAGCCGCCGGCGAAGTCGATGGCCAAGTCGATGAGCGAGAAGGAACTCGAGAGAATGGCTTCCACGCCGGTTCGCGGCAAACCCAGGCACAAGCACGATGCGTGATCGACGACGACGTGTGTTCGCGACCGCTGTCATCCAGGAGGGCTCCATGCTTCGATACGCCGTCATTTTCTTCATCATCGCGCTCGTCGCGGCCGTGCTCGGCTTCGGCGGCATTGCGGCCGGCGCGGCCGAGATCGCGAAGATCCTGTTCTACATCTTCGTCGTGATCTTTCTGGTCACGCTGCTGTTGGGCGTCGTGCGACGATGACCAGCGCGCCCGACCGCTCGCAGCGCGTCGCGGAACTCGAGCACGCGCTCGCGAACGGCTTCCCGTCGGAGTCGACCGTCGTCGTGCATGCGGACGACGCATCCGGGCGGTTGACGATCCAGGTGTCGTGGGTGCGCGTGCCGGCCGACGAAAGCGCGCGCGAGTGGCGTTGCACGGTCGACCTGCGGTTCGATCCGCACGTGATCGAGCGTTATGCGCGGCTCGACGAGGACGACCGGCTGCGCGTGCGCACGTATCTGTGCGATGGCGCTCGACGCGCGGTGGACGAACGCAAGCCGCGCGTCGAGGACGACGCGATCGAATGCAACGTGGCGCTCGATATTACGGATACCGAACTCGACGCGGCATTGCGCGCGCCCTGACGCCGAGGCCGGCCGCCGCAGGCGCGCTCGCGCCGCAGCGGCTGCGTGCGTGGCGGCCGCCCATCGAATTCGACGAGGACGCCCCGATGACGAATCCCCCACCAGCCGGCAAGACGCAGCAGGCCGCGCAGCGATACGTGTGCAGGGCGTTCAGGCACCTGAAGCCGAACGCGGCCGTCGGTGCCGAACGCCTGTTGCCGGGCGCCGCATATCCGCCGGATTCGGCGCAACGCGTGGGCATCGGGCAGGCGGTCGATCCCGACGCGGTAATGTGCACGTTCCCGGACGACATCGGCCGCCCTCGAATCCGGGCGCGCTGGCAGCAGGCGGCCGATCTGCCCGCATAGCGCCGCCATCATGGACGTCGTCGTCGCGCTGTTCGGACAGGGCCGGATGCTCGGCCCCGGCCAGATGGCGTTGCGTGCGATCGTCGTGTTCGTGGTCGCGCTGGTGCTGATTCGCATCGCCGGGCGGCGCGCGTTCGGGCAGCGTTCGCCGTTCGACTACGTGGTCGGCATTCTGCTCGGCGCGATCCTGAGCCGCGCGGTGGTCGGCGCGTCTCCGTTCGTCGCGACCGTCGCGGCGTCGCTCGCGATCGCGCTGCTGCATCGTGCGATCGGCTGGGCATGCGTGCGCTCGCGCCGGCTCGAGCGGTTGCTGGTAGGCGCCGAGCGCGAGGTGTATCGCAACGGCCGCTTCGACGACGCACAGATGCGTGCCGCGCTGCTTACGCCGACCGACGTGCGCGAAAGCGTCCGGCAGGCGACCGGCGCGACCGACCTGTCCGACGTCGACGCGGCGATCCTGGAGCGCAACGGACACGTGAGCATCGTGCGGCGCAGCCGCAGCCGGCGGCCGTAGCATCGGCCGCGGACGAAGGCGTCCGACGCAACGACGCCGCAAGGAGGACACCCATGGCACGCATGATCTGGAAAGGCGCGATCAGCTTCGGGCTCGTTCACGTGCCCGTGCAGCTGTTCCCGGCGACGCGCACCGTGAAGCCGTCGTTCCGGCTGCTCGACAAGCGTTCGATGGACCCGGTCGGCTATCGGCAGATCAACAAGCGCACCGGCAAGGAGGTCGCGCGCGAGGACATCGTGCGCGGCTACGAGTACGAGAAGGAGCGCTATGTCGTGCTGACCGACGACGAGATCCGCGCGGCGAACCCCGAATCGACGCAGACCGTCGACATCGTCACGTTCGTCGACGCGGACGCCGTGTCGTTCCTGTATCTCGACACGCCGTACTACCTGGTGCCGGACCGCAAGGGCGAGAAGGTCTATGCGCTGCTGCGCGACGCGCTGAAGGACAGCGGCAAGATCGGCATCGCGCACGTCGTGATGCACGATCGCCAGCATCTCGGCGCGCTGATCCCGGTCGGGCCGCTGCTCGCGCTCGATACGCTGCGCTGGCAGGAGGAACTGCGCCCGCTCGACGAGCTGCCGGTGCCGGCCGGCGACGCGAAGCGCGCGGGCGTCAGCGCGCGCGAGCTCGCGATGGCGAAGAAGCTGATCGACGACATGTCGGGCACGTGGACGCCCGACGAGTATCGCGACACGTTCCGCGACGACATCCTCGAACTGGTCGAGCGCAAGGTGCGCGCGGGCAGCGTCGAGGAGATCGAGGACCGGCCGGCGCAAACGGCGCGCACGGCGGCCAACGTCGTCGACCTGACCGAGCTGTTGAAGCGCAGCCTGAAGGGCGGCGGCGGCGCGCGTACCGCGCGCGAGGACGACGACACCGGCGCGTCCGCGCCGCGCACCGCGAGCGGGCGACGCAAGCCGGCCGCGAAGGCTGCTGCGCGGGGCGCCGCGAAAGCACCCGCGAAACGGCCGGCCGCGAAGCAGGGCGCGACGGGCGCGCATGCGGCAAAGAAAACCGCCGCGCGCCGGAAGCACGCCGCATGACACCGCGCGACACGAGGTGACGCGATGGCCGGCAAGCTCGATCCCTATCGTCGAAAACGCCGCTTCGACGCGACGCCGGAGCCGGAAGGCGCGCGCGGGAAGCGTCGCGCGAAGCCGGGCGCCGAATCGAAGCAGACGAAGCAGACCAAGCAGGCGCGCACGGCTGGCCGGGCGCGCCATCCGTTGCGTTTCGTGATCCAGGAACATCACGCGACGCGGCTCCATTACGACTTCCGTCTCGAACTCGACGGCACGCTCAAATCGTGGGCCGTGCCGAAGGGGCCGAGCGTCGATCCGTCGGTGAAGCGTCTGGCCGTGCAGGTCGAGGACCATCCGCTCGAATATGCGTCGTTCGAGGGCGAGATTCCGGCCGGACATTACGGCGCAGGCACGGTCGTCGTGTGGGACGAAGGGACGTGGACGCCCGACGGCGGCGTCGCGCAGGCGCGCGACGGCTATCGCGCGGGCAAGCTGACGTTCCGGCTCGATGGCGAAAAGCTGCACGGCGGTTGGGCGCTCGTGCGCAGCGGGCGGCAGCAGGGGCGCCAGCCACAATGGCTGCTGATCAAGGAGCGCGACGACGACGCACGCGATGCGGACGAATTCGATGTCGTTGCGCAGCAGCCGGGCAGCGTGCATGACCGCAGTGCGCGGGCCGCACGCGCGGCGCCCGCCGATGCATCGCCGCCTGCACGCACGTCGCGACGCAGCCGCGACGATGCGCCCCGTACACGCGGCACGCCGCGCGACCGCAAGGATCGCAAGCCACCAGCCGACGCCGACCTGTCGCACGTCGAAGGCGCTGTCCGCGCACCGCTGCCCGAGCGCGTCGCGCCGCAGCTCGCGACGCTGGTCGATGCTCCGCCCGCGCAAGGCGACTGGCGCTACGAAGTGAAGTTCGACGGCTACCGGATTCTCGCGCGCGTGTCGGGCCGCGGTGCGCGGCGGCATGTCGCGCTGATGACGCGCGAGGGCCGCGACTGGAGCGCGAAGCTGCGTGCGCAGCGCGATGCGCTTGCGGCGCTCGAGATCGAAAACGCGTGGTTCGACGGCGAGGCCGTCGTGCTCGGCGACAGCGGCCTGCCCGATTTCCAGGCGCTGCAGAACGCGCTCGGCGCGGGCCGTTCCGACGCGATCACGCTGTTCGTGTTCGACCTGCCCTATCTGAATGGCAAGGATCTGCGCGATGCGCCGCTCGCTGCGCGCCGCGCGTTGCTCGAACCGCTGCTGGCGGGCAGCGACGCCGCGCGGCTGCGCTATTCGCCGGATCTCGGCGGCGACGTCGCGTCGCTGATCGCGAGCGCGTGCGACACCGGCCTCGAAGGGTTGATCGGCAAGCGCGCGGATTCACGCTATCGCGCCGGCCGCTCCGCCGCGTGGATCAAGCTCAAATGCCGGCGGCGGCAGGAGTTCGTGATCGGCGGCTACACGGAGCCGTCAGGCAGCCGGCACGGCTTCGGCGCGCTGCTGCTCGGTGTGTACGAGCCTGAATCGGGCGGCAAGCGGCGGCGCGGCGCGCCGCCATTGCGCTATGTGGGCCGGGTCGGCACCGGGTTCGATGCGCGCATGCTCGACCGGCTCGCCGCGATGCTGCGCAGGCACGAACGCGATACGACGCCGTTCGACCCGCCGCCGCGCGAACGGTCGCGCACGCGCGTGCACTGGATCGATCCGACGCTCGTCGCCGAATGCGAATTCGCGGAATGGACGGGCGACGGCATCGTGCGGCAGGCGGCGTTCGTCGCGCTGCGGGAAGACAAACCGGCGGCGCGGATCGTCCGCGAGATGCCGCGCCACACCGAAACGGAGACGGCGATGGACGAGCGCGATGCAGCGCACGACAAACACGAACGCGCACGGCACACGGATACCGCGAGCGACCACAAGCGTCGTGCGAAATCGCACGCGTCGTCCGGCGACGCGCGCGGCGAATCCGGCGCCGACCACGTCGGCCGCGTGCGCATCACGCATCCCGATCGCGTGCTCGATCCGCAGCACGGCACGCGCAAGATCGACCTTGCGCATTACTGGCAATGGGTCGCGCCGTGGCTGCTGCCCGACCTGAAGGGCCGGCCCGTGTCGCTCGTGCGCACGCCGGGCGACATCACGGGCGAGCTGTTCTTTCAGAAACATGCGGAGCGCCTCGAGATTCCGTTCGTCACGCAGCACGAAGGGCTCGATCCCGGCCACGGGCCGCTGCTGTCGATCGACAGCGTCGACGCGCTGCTCGGCGCCGCGCAGATGGGCACGGTCGAGCTGCATACGTGGAATGCGCACGCATCCAATATCGAGCGGCCGGACCGCATCGTGTTCGACCTCGATCCCGATCCGGCGCTGCCGTGGCGCGCGATGATCGACGCCGCGCAACTCGTGCGCGGGCTGCTCGACGAGCTGGGGCTCGCGTCGTTCTGCAAGACGAGCGGCGGCAAGGGGCTGCATGTCGTCGTGCCGATCGCGCGGTACGCGGGATGGGACGACGTGAAAGACTTCTCGCGCGCGGTTGCGCAGCACGTGGCGGGCGCGCTGCCCGAGCGCTTCACCGCGACGATGGGGCCGCGCCACCGGCGCGGCAAGATCTTCGTCGACTATCTGCGCAACGGCCGCGGCGCGAGCACGATCGCCGCGTATTCGGCGCGCGCGCGGCCGGGCATGGGCGTGTCGGTGCCGCTCGGCTGGGACGAGGTGCCCGAGACGACGGGCGGCGCGCAGTGGACGATCGACACGCTGCACGCGCGTCTCGACGGGCTGAAGCGCGATCCATGGGAAGGCTATGCGGATGCGCGCCAGCGAATCACCGCGAAGATGCGCGCGCGGCTCGGCGCATCGTGAGCGCCGCGATGCCCATGGCCGTCGGCACCGCGCCGACGATCAGGTGCCACAGCGCTTCGTGCATGCGCGCGATCGGGGCGGGGCGATGCGGCGGTGGCCGGCCGCCGTCACGGCTTGCGGCCGAAGGCTTCGCGCAGTTTCCGCTTCGCGCGTTCGAGCGTCGCGCGGCGCGTTTTCGGCAGGTTGCGGCCCGCGCGGTTCACGTAGAAGTTCAGCATCGACATCGCCGACTGGAACGGCGAAGACTTGCGGCGGCGGCTCTGTTCGGCCGAGCGCTTCAGCGAAGCGGCGATCGCGCCCGGATCGTCGGACTTGAAGATGTCGGGCTCGATGTCGAGCACATCGCTTTTTTGCGTGACTTCGGCGGACCAGCGGTGTTGCGGATCGGCGCTGCGGGTCCGGCCAGGGCGGCGCGTCGGGCGTTTGCCGGGCGCGCGGGAAGCGGAAGCTGAAGGCATTGCAGGGCTCCGTATGGCGTCGCAGGGACGTACGGGCAACGGCGCCGCAATTCGCGTGCCGCGCGGCGACCTGCCGCCGGAGGCATGGCCCTTGCTGCAAGGTCCGGGCAGGCGTGCCATTCCGCCCTCTTCGTTCAGCACGAACACCTCGTGACATCCGCATTACATCCGCATTCGAACCGAATGGCCGGCGCCGTTTGAAGCAGCCGCGCGCGGCCGCCACGCAGGAGGACACCATGCGATCGAACTCCCGGATCAGTCTGGAAGACGATGCGACGGACGCCGACACGGTCGACGCCGGCGATTTCGATACGACGGTCCGTCTCGACGTCGAGACAGGCACGGTCACGTTTCATGCGGCGTGGTCGATGGCGGCTGATGCGCCACCCGATACGGGGCGGCATTCGGTCGTGCTGGTGCTCGACTGCGACACGATGGAACGCTACGCGGGCCTCGACGACGGCGCCCGGATGCGCGTGCACGCGATGCTGCACGAGGCCGTGCGGGACATGCTCGACCGGCTCCCCGACAACGACGACGATCTGACACTGACGGTCGAACTGACCGACGCGATGCTCGATGCGGCGATCCGCCTGCAGTAATCGTGCCGGGTCGGGATACACGCCGTTGAAATCTTTTCAGCCCGGGCGCGGCGGCGCGGCATGGGCCGGTTTTGGCCGGTCTCTTCTGTCGCCGTCGTCCGGCCGCATGCGGCACGGCAATTGCTCCGTGACCGGGACGGCATAAAGGGTGCCGCGGCATCCACGGAGGTTTCCATGAGCGGCAGACTGGACCATTGCAAGGTAGCGATCCTGGCGGTCGACGGCTTCGAGGAGGCCGAGCTTGTCGAACCGCAACGTGCGCTGGCGGCCGAAGGCGCGCAGGTCGACGTGATTTCGCAGAAACGCGGCGAAATCCAGGGGTTCAGGCACGTCGACAAGGGCGCGCGCGTGAAGGTCGACCGCACGTTCGACGACGCGCGCGAGGGCGACTACGACGCGGTCGTGCTGCCCGGCGGTGTCGTCAACGGCGACGCGATCCGGATGATCCCGGCCGCGCGCGAGTTCGTGACGGCGGCCGTCGGCGCCGGCAAGCCGATTGCCGCGATCTGCCACGGCGGCTGGCTGCTCGTGTCGTCCGGGCTCGTGGAAGGGCGCACGATGACGAGCTGGCCGAGCCTGCAGGACGACATCCGCCATGCGGGCGGCAAGTGGGTCGACGAGGAAGTCGTGCGCGACGGCAACCTGATCACGAGCCGCAAGCCCGCCGACCTGCCGGCATTCAGCGGCGCGCTGGTCGAAAGTCTCGCGTCGCGGAGCGCGTAATCCGATGCCGGCCGATTCCCCCCGCCGCGTGACGCTGGCCGCTGCGCCGCCCGAATTCGACGGCGCGGCGCTGCAACTGTGCTTCACCGTCGACGTCGACGGTCAGCCGGAGCACTGCGCGATCACGGTCGAGGCGCTCGAGGATCATTTCGGCGCGCCCTCGGCGCTGGAAGCCGACTTGCGCGACGCGTTCGAGCGCGGCCGCGCGCGTATCGAGGCTGCCTGCGCGGATGTGCTGGCGGACGGCAAGGGCGGCGTGGTACTGCACAGCGGCTATTTCCGCGCGCACGGCCGTGCGGCGGCGGGCAGCGTGAAGGCCGGCATGTCCCGTTCGCGGCGCTCCTGATCGAGGCGCCGTGGCCGACGCGTTTGACCCGCGTTCGGGTTCGGCCGCTCGGGGTCGGCCCGCTCGCGTCCGGCATTACACGTCGTTGAAAACTTTGCACGGGCGGCCGGACGCCGCGCGGTGCCCTATCGCGCCGCGCGCCCCATGGCCCGGACGAGCGCCGCTTCGCGCGCATTGGCATGGTCCGTGCGCGCATCGACGATCGCCGGCGCGCGTGTCGCGCCGCATGCCGATGCGACGCCGTCGTCGCATTGCGTGAAGCCGTCAACGGGGAACGAGCATGCTGACCGCCCATGAATTTGCCGCGCTGTTCCTGGTGTATCGCGCACCGGAACAGATCCAGATCGATCGCGAGGACGTCGCCGCGCTGGTCGAACAGAACCTGATCGTGATGCAGGGCGACGCCGCGTCGGGCGAGCGCCGGCCCGCGTTGACGGCCGACGGCCTGTCGGTGCTGCGGTGCATGCAGCGGCGCGACGGGTACGAGCCCGACGGCACCGATGCGTGACGGGTGACGATGACGCGCGGGCGCGCTGCTCACCGCGCGATCGCGACGGATGCGTTCACCTGCACGACGGGCGTGTCGCCGTCGAACGGCGGCGCGTACAGGAAGCGCTCGATCACGCCGGCCTCGAACAGCAGGCAGTACGTCGAGCCGCCGAACTGGAAGCGGCCGATCTCGTCGCCCTTGTCGACGCGCTGGCCCGGCACGACCTCGATCACGCACGACGACACGTCGCCCATCCCGACGAATACCGCGGCCACGGTGCCGATGCCCGGGTCGTCGCTCTCGATCGCGACGATCGCGCGCGCGGCGACCGCCGTCATGTAGCCCTGCGAGTCGTTGAGCCCGGCCGGGTCCGGGCCTTCGGCTTCGGCGACCGAGTAGTAGGTGCCGTCGATCCGGTATGCATGCGTGACGGTGCCGCGCACCGGCGCATGCCAGCGATGGTAGTTGTACGCGCTGAGATAGGCCTGGTAGAGATCGCCGCCGACGAAGCGCTCGGCGAGCGGTCGCCCGGCGCGCGTGAAGATGTCGTGCAGCGAATACGGCTGCGCCTTGATCCAGAAGGTGTCGCGCATCTTCACGTTCGTTTCGGTGTGGTACGGCGCGGCCTCGCACGCGCTGACGATCACGTGCGGATCGTCCGGCGCGTCGACGGGCCGCGCGCCTTCCCGAAAGCGTCGCGTGAAGAAGTCGTTCCACGAATCGAAGCCGAGGTGCGGTTGATCGTCGCGATAGCGGAATTGCGACAGCCCGATGCGCTGGCGCGCTTCGTCGCAGAACCAGCCGTCGGGCGCCGACGTATCGAGATGCTCGCGCGAATGCGGGCCGCCGAGGAAGTCGCACCAGACGTTCAGTACCCGTTTCAGGTGCGCGTTGACGGTTGCGTCCCGAAACACAGCGTGGCCCGACGGCATGCACATCGGCCAGTCGAGGAACGCGTTCAGCGGGCACACGATCAGGCTCGATTCGCTGAACGGCGGCGTGTAGGTCATCAGGTGGTCGATCACGGTCATCAGTTCGCCGATCGACGTGTAGCCGAGCCGGCGGCCGGATTCGACCGCCTCGTCGATCGCGCGGACGAGGCCCATGCGCAGCACGGCGCGGTCGTCGAACAGCCGCGCGAGCGCCTGCACGGCCGGCGTGCGCAATCGTTCGCCGGCATGCGCGCGCGCGTCGGCCGCGATTTTTTCGCGGAACGCGGCCATGTGCGCTTCCTCGCAGGTCAGCCATTCGCCGAGCCGGCGGCGCGCGGCGGGCGGCGTGTGGGGTTCGGTCGGCATCGTCGGCTCCTGCGGCTGGATTCGGTACGAACACGTAGCAAGACGCTTGCCCGGAGGCGGCATCGAAATTGCGGCCTTTTCACCGGTTTTTCAGTTTTTCAGTGACGCAGGAGAGAAACGATGAATGCGGGTTCGAATGTGCGGCAGACGAAAGGCACGGCATCGGACGACGAGCGCCGGCGCGGCGGGCGGCGCACCGTGACGCCGACGCGCACGCGGGTTCGTGCGGCGAAGCACGGCGAGACGCGACGGTCGAGGGAGCGCGATGCGAAAGGGACCGTGACCGCGGGCCATGGCGACAACGCGGGCGCGCCGCTGTGGGAGGACGACGGCGGGACGCTGCCGCCGGAAGAGTGGTCGTGATGTCGGGCGTTTACTGTCCCGCCTGTCGCTCTGGCCGGTAACGATCGACTTGTGCGCCATCGCTCGATTCCCCGTCGCGAAAGGCCAGGGATACTGTGGCATCACGGTTCGCGATCAGCCATGCGGCACCGATTGGATCGTCAGGTATCCGCGGACCGTTTTGCATGGATTCGATCATGACCGGGCGATTCAGGGATTCCGATCCGCTGGGTGAGCCGCGACGAGTACGGCAACAGGCAGCGTAGCCAGACAGCGATCGAGCCTGATCAAGCCATCCGGCGCGTCGATTCCGTCCCGCGCATTCAGCCAGTCCGCCCAGGGCCCTTTGACGCCCTGCGGCAACACGACCGCCGTATCGCCCCATAACGCGGGCTCCACGCGCGGCAACCCGGGCCTGTCGCCGAGCAGCCGGCACGCAAGCCGCGTTGCAACGATCACCACGGTCGCCGCATCGCCGCACCGCGCGAACGCAACCGCGTGACGCCCGAGCGTGCCGTGCACGCGCAGCGGCACATACGCACCGTCGGCGAACGTCGCCGGCCACCGCGCGCGCAGCGCGAGCATCCGTTCGATCAGCGCCCGTTTCACGCGCGCGTCCGGCCAGGTCGGCAGGTACGACGCGACCGGCGCGTCGACGCGCTCGGCCGCCAGTGCCGCGAACGGCACGTCGCGCCGGTTGTCCGGATCGACGAGCGAGTGATCCCATCGCTCGGTACCTTGATAGAGATCGGGCACGCCGGGGGACGCGATCCGCAGTGCCGTCTGCGTCAGGCTGTTGACGATGCCGGCCGGCGCGATCCGCGCCACGAACGCATGCAGCCGGTGCGCGAAATCGCCTGCGACGCGCGGCGTCAGGATCGCGCGGACGAATGCTTCGCAAGCGCGCTCGTAGTCCGTCTCCGGCGCGAGCCAGTCCGTATGCCGCTTCGCTTCGCGCAGCGCCTTCGTCTGCCAGCGCACCACGCGTTCGATGAGCGCCGCGAGCCCCGCGTCGTCGTCGGGCATCAGCGACGGCGGCCAGCAGCCGACCAGCGTCTGGTACAGCATCGCCTCGGCGGCCGGCCCCGGCGCCCACGCCAGGTCGCGATGCGCGCCGCCGCGCCGGCGCAGGTTGAGCGCGGACCAGTCGAGCGATACCGCGCGCCAGGCGTCGGGCATCTCGCTGAGCACCGCGAGCCGCGCGCGCGCGTCCTCGCCGCGCTTGTGGTCGTGCGTGGCCGTCGCGACGAGCGTATGCGGCACGATTCGGGCGCGGCGCCGGTTGCGCGCATGGAACGCGCCGCGCGACAGGCTGAAGTCGCCTGCGTCGGCGCCGACCTCGTTGCGCGACAGCAGCCGGCCGTAGCGATAGCAGGCCGTATCCTCGACCCCCTTCGCGGCCAGCGGCGCGGTGAGCTGCGCGAACGCGACGCGGGCCGCATGCAGCGCGGCGGCGCCTGCGCGCGGCACGCGCACGACCGGTAACCCGAGCCACGCGGCGACCCGGTCGAGCGCGTAGCGGTCGGCCGGATCGACGGCCGCGCATGCCCGTTCATACGCCTGCGCGAGCACCCGGCGGTCGGTGTCGGCGGGCGCGTCTTCCGGTGCCGGATACATCCGGTACACGGGCAGCCGCACCGCGAGTTCGCCCAGCACGCGCTGGATCGCGACCAGACTGACGTCGCGCGTCGCGGGCGACGCGCGCGCAATGCCGTGCAGCGCCCGCGCGACGCGCGCATGCTCGGCGGCGAGCTGGCGCATCAGCACGCGCCGCTTGCCGTCGAGCGCCTCCTGCGCGAACGTGCGCGACGAACCGGACACGGCCGCCCAGTGGGCGGCCAGCGGCGCGGCGCCGGCCGGGTCGTGCAGCAGCGCGCCGACGTCGTTCATGAAGTCGTAGCCGGTCGTGCCGTCGACGCCCCAGTCGTCGCGCAGCGCTTCGCCGGGCGCCAGGATTTTTTCGACGACGACGTACGGTCGCTCGTCGCGCAGCGCCGCGAGCCGCGCATGCAGCCGCCGGCAGTACGCGCGCGGATCGGCGAGCCCGTCGACGTGATCGACGCGCACGCCGTCGATATATCCGGCCGCGTAGAGGCGCAACGGCAGCGCATGGACGGCGTCGAACACCGCATCGTCGTCGATGCGGATGCCCGCGAGCGTCGCGATGTCGAAGAAGCGCCGCCAGTTCAGTTCGTCCGCGGCCGTGCGCCACCACGCGAGCCGGTAGTGCTGGCGTTCGAGCAGCCGGTGCAGCCACGCGCGCGAGCGTGCGCTGTGCGGATCGGAGCCGCGCAGCACGGCGTCGAACGCATGCGGGCCGTGCGCGGCCGCGTAATCGCGCAACGCCGCATGCGCGGCGGCCAGCCGGGCGCTGCCGTGCGCAGGCGCGGCGCCGAAGCGTTCGGCGAGCGTGTTCAGGTCCGAGCGGTTCGCGATGCGCAGGATGTCCGCATAAGTGGCGGCGGCCACGGGCAGCTGCCGCCCCGGGCACGCAACGAAGAAGCGGCCGGTCGACGGATCGGCGCCGAGCGCGATGTCGCCGGCCGTGAGCGCGTCGCCGTACGGCGTGCCGAGGCAGGGCAGCAGCACCTTGCCGTCGAGCGCCGCGTCGGGCGGATGCCAGTCGATGTCGAAGCAGCATGCGTACGGGCTCGCCGGCCCCCATTCGAGCACGTCGTTCCACCAGCCGTTCGACGAGCCGCCGACGCCCATGTGGTTCGGCACGATGTCGACGATCACGCCGATGCCGCGCGCGCGCAGCGCGCCGATGAGCCGGACCAGGCCGGCCTCGCCGCCGAGTTCGGCGCTGACCGAGCCGTAGTCGACGGTGTCGTAGCCATGCAGCGAACCGGGCTCGGCCGTCGTGACCGGCGACAGGTACAGGTGGCTCACGCCGACGCGCGCGAAGTAGTCGGCGTGCATGGCCGCATCGTCGAACGTGAAACCCGCATGCAGCTGCAGCCGCAGCGTCGCGCGCGGCGTCATGCGTCGCGCTCCCGCGAACGGCGCGCGTGCGCGACGGCCGCGATGCGCTTGCGCACGTCGGCGTCGAACAGCGTGTCGACGGTGCGCGGCAGGCGCCGCAGCCAGTTCGGATGGCCGCATGGCGGCCCCGGCAGGTTCGGCTGCTCATCCAGCCCGAGCAGATCCTCGAGCGGCAGGATCGCGAGCGGCGACGGGCTGAGCGCGACATACGCGAGTATTGCGCTCACGGGCGGCGCGCCGGCCGGCGGGACAGCGCTGTTGGCGGGCGCGCAACCCGCGTGCTGCAATGCGTGCCACAGCGCCGCGCGTTCGGTTGCGCGTTCCGCCTGGGCGGCGATCAGGTCGGGATCGGACGCGGGCGGGGGTGTGGCGGGCGCGGCCCGGTCTGCTTCCGTGCGGGGCATGCCGTCATGCCCGACGTCGGCGCCTTGCACGATTTCGTTCGAGTCCTGCGCACTCGCATCGCTCGGCATGCTTTCGGCCGCGCCGTTTTGCTGCTTCCCGCTGTCGGTCGCCACCCGCCGCCACCCCAGATCGACCCCGCGCCACCAGCCGGCCACGGTCGGCAAGTCGTGCGTCGACGTCGTCGCGATCGCATCGCGATCCCACGCGGACGGCGGCCGGAATGTGCCGTACGCATCGCGCTCGAACCACAGCACGCGCATCCCCGCGATCCCCTGTGCACCGAGCCGTTCGCGCAAACCGCCCGGCACCGTGCCGAGATCCTCGCCGATCGCGATCGCGCGATGGCGTGCCGCCTCGAGCGCGACGAGCCGCACGAGATCGTCGACCGGATAGCGCAGGTAGGCGCCGTCGCGCGGCGTGCCGCCGTCCGGCACGATCCACATCCGCGCGAAGCCGAGCACGTGGTCGATGCGGATGCCGCCCGCATGCGCGAACGCCGCGCGCAACAACTCGATGAACGGGACGAAACGGTCGGCGCGCAGCGCGGCGGGCGTCCACGTCGTCACGCCCCACGCCTGGCCGGCCGCATTGAACAGGTCGGGCGGCGCGCCGAGCGACACGCCGCGCAGCAGCGTCGTGCCGTGCGCCCACGCGTCGCTGCCCGCGCGGTCGGAGCCGACCGCGAGATCGGCGATCAGCCCGGTCGCCATGCCCGCGCCGCGCGCCGCATGCTGCGCGTCGCCGAGCGCGCGCGATGCGCACCATTGCAGGAACGTGTGGAATGCGATCGTGTCGGCATGCGCGTGCGCGAACGCATCGACTTCGGCCGATGACGGCGTGCGCCACGGCGCCGGCCATTGCCGCCAGTCCGCACCGATCCCGAGTTCGATGCAGAATGCCTGCAGCGCGTCGAAGCGCGCATGTGCGTCGAGCGCCGCGCCGCCGGCCGCGCGAAAGCGCTGGTACGCGTCGCGCGACGGCGTGCCGTTGGCACGCCATGCATCGAAGCATGCGCGCAGGCGGCGCAGCTTCGGCGGCAGCACGCGCGACCAGTCGATCAGCGGCGCATCGATTGCATCGTCGCGCGCGTGAAGCGCAGCCTCGGCGCCCGGCACCGCGTCGCAGTCGAGATACGCGACGTTGTGCCAGCGCCGCGACGACGGCGAATACGGGCTGTCGTGCGCGGGCAGTGCGGGATAACCGGCGTGCGTCGGGCTGATCGCCACCGCCTGCGCGCCGTGCCGCGCGGCGTGCGCGGCGAGGCGCGCGAGCGCGGTGTAGTCGCCCGCGCCGTCGTCGCCGGTACGGCGCAGGCTGTAGAGCTGGGCCGCGACGCCCCAGCGGCGGCCTGCGTCGGGCGCGCGCGCGAATGCGTCGAACGGGCGCGCGCGCAGCGGCGCGATCGCGAGCCCGATGCGCTGCTCGCCGATGTCGAGCGCGTGATAGCCGGGCATCGCGAGCGGCGGCAGCGTGCCGAGCTCGCCCGCACCGGCCACGCGCCCGTCGACGTAGCCGCCCGTTTCGAGCGCGATCCGGAAGTGTGCGCCCGGCAGTGCGATCGTATGCGGGAGCGTCAGCGGCAGGCCGGCATCGCCGGTGACGATGCGCGGCGGCGCCGCGTTCGCATCGGCGAGCGCCGCCGCGCTGTCGACGCGCTGGAGCGCCGTGCCGCACGGCCAGCCGAGCGCGTCGACGAGCGCGGCGAGCGCATCGTCGCCTACCCGCCGCGCGACGCCGCCCGCGTCGGTCCAGTCGGTTTCCAGTCCGGCCGAACGGGCGAGTGCCGCGATCGATACGTCGGTCGTCATGATCGGCCTCGCCCGTTCGTGCGGTGACTCAGCGCATCGTGGTTGACCGCGCCGTCGCGCCACGCGATGCACGCACGTGGCGGCAGGCGCAGGTCTCGCAGCCGGTCGCGCGCGCGCGGCGGCGTCTCGAACACGATCTTGCCGAGCGGCAGCGCGGGCAGCACCGCGTCGTGCGAGCCGAGGTTCAGCGCGATCGTCAGCGTGCTGCCGTTGCCGAGCCGCCAGCGTGCGGCGAGCGCCTGCGGTTCGCCGTCGCCCGCGAGCAGGTCCACGCCGAGCGCGCGCGCGCCGGCCAAGTGCGGCGTCACGAGCGCCGCGCGCACGGTCAGCGCGCTGCGGTAGAAGTGCCGCCATGCATCGGCGTCGGGCCATGCGTCGTCGGCCGGGTGTTTCGACAACGAGCGCACGAACGTCGCGATGTCGTTCGGATCGGGAATCGCGTCGCGATGCGCGGGATCGGCGAACGCGGGAAACGCCGCGAATTCGCGGCGCCGGCCTTCGCGCACGGCGTCGGCGAGTGCGCCGCGATAGTCGGTGAAGAACTGGAACGGCTGCGTGCTGCCTTCCTCCTCGCCCATGAACAGCAGCGGAATCTGCGGCATGAGCAGCATCAGCGCGGTGGCCGCGCGCAGCGCGTCGTCGTTCGCGAGCGTGCGCAACCGTTCGCCGAACGCGCGGTTGCCGATCTGGTCGTGGTTCTGCAGGAACGCGACGAACGCGGTCGGCGGCAGGTGCGCGCTCGGCTCGCCGCGCGCGGCGCCGCCATGCAGCGGCGACGGCTCGCCCTGGTACGCGAACCCTTCGCCGAGCGTGCGCGCGAAATGGCGCAGCGGCGCGTCGGCGTACGCGCGGTAATAGCCGTCGCGCTCGCCGGTCAGCAGCACGTGCGCGCTGTTATGGAAATCGTCGTTCCACTGCGCGTCGAAGCCGCCGGGCCCGAGCAGGCTCGCCGCGTTGCGTTCGTTTTCGAGCACCAGATGCACCTGGCGTGCGTCGCCCGCATGCGCGCGCACGCGGCGCGCGAGCTCGCGCAGCCACGCATCGTCGTCGATCGCATGCGCGGCGTCGATGCGCAGCCCGTCGAAGCGGTACTCGTCGAGCCAGTAGAGCGCGTTGTCGATGAAGAACGCGCTCGTCTGCGCACGCGCGAAGTCGATCGCGGGCCCCCACGCCGTTTGCCGGTCCGCGCGGAAGAACGCGGGCGCGTAGCGCGGCAGCAGGTTGCCGTCGGGGCCGAAGTGGTTGTAGACGACGTCCAGGAACATCTGCAGCCCGAGCCCGTGCGCGGCGTCGACGAGCGCCTTCAGTTCGTCGGGCCGCCCGTACGACGCATCGGGCGCGAACGGCAGCACGCCGTCGTAACCCCAGTTGCGCGTGCCGGGGAACGCATTGACGGGCATCAGCTCGATCGCCGTCACGCCGAGCGCGGCGATGGCCGGCAGGCGCCGCTCGACGCTCGCGTAGCCGCCGCATGCGCCGACGTGCAGTTCGTACAGCACCGTCTCGTGCCACGGGCGGCCGCGCCATGCGTCGTGGCGCCAGCGATAGGCGGCCGGATCGACGACCTGGCTCGGGCCGTGCACGTCGTGCGGCTGGAAGCGCGACGCGGGATCGGGCACGGCGAGATCGCCGTCGAGCACGTAGCGATACAGCGCGCCGGGGCCGCACGGCGCGAGCGCGTCGAACCAGCCGTCGCCGGCGGCTGTCATCGCGACGGATGGCCCGCCGTGCAGCTCGACGGCCGCGGTGCGGCTCGCGGGCGCCCACAGCCGGAAGCGCGTACGGCCCGCGTCGATGCAGGTCGCGCCGAACGACGACGCGAACGCATGCGTGCCGGGCGGATGAGCGGAACGTGACGTCATGGCGGTCCTCACGAAGGCGGGTCGGGCGGCACGGCGGCGACGGCGACCGCGGCCGCATGCGCGGCGACGTCGAGGCCGTCGGCCGGCCACGCGCGCGGGCCGGCGTCCGGCTTGGCCGTGTCGACCAGCACGCGGTAGGCGAGCGCAGGCGCGGGCGGCGCAAACGTGATCGTTTCGGACGACGCGTTCAGCATCACGAGCAGCGACTCGGTGCGCCCGGTGCGGCCCGCGCCGACGCGCCGCATCGTCAGTGCGCGGCGCTCGCGGTCGTGCCACGCGGGCACGGTCAGCGCGTTGCCGCGTTCGTCGAACCAGTCGATCTCGGCCATGCCCGGCGCGCCGTCGTGATCGCCCGACGGATAGCGCGGCGCCGACATCAGCGGGTACATGCGCCGCAGCGCGGCGAGCCGCGACACGAAGCGCATCAGCTTCACGGCTTCGTCGCTGCGCGCCAGGTCCCAGTCGAGCCACGACAGTTCGTTGTCCTGGCAGTACGCGTTGTTGTTGCCGTGCTGGGTGCGGCCGAACTCGTCGCCGGCGACGAGCATCGGCGTGCCGAGCGCGGTGAACAGTGTCGCGAGCATCGAGCGCGCGACGCGCGCGCGCACGTCGCGGATCGCCGCGTCGTCGCTCGGCCCTTCGGCGCCCCAGTTCGCGCTGCAGTTGTCGTCGCGGCCGTCGCGGTTGTCCTCGCCGTTCGCGTCGTTGTGCTTGTCCGCATACGACACGAGATCGGCGAGCGTGAAACCGTCGTGCGCGGTGACGAAATTGACCGATGCCCACGTATGGCGCCGCTGGTGGTTGAACAGGTCGGCCGATCCCGCGAGCCGCGCGGCGAGTTCCGGCCGCTGGCCCGCGTCGCCGCGCCAGAAGCGCCGCACGGTGTCGCGAAAGCGGTCGTTCCATTCGGCGAAGCCCGGCGGGTGGCGGCCGAGCTGGTAGCCGCCGGGGCCGAGATCCCACGGCTCGGTGATCAGCTTGCGCTGCGCGAGCACCGGGTCCTGCCGCAGCGCGTCGAAAAATCCCGCGCCGGGATCGAAGCCGTGATCCTCGCGGCCGAGCGTCACGCCGAGATCGAAGCGGAAGCCGTCGACGTTGAACGCGGTGGCCCAGTAGCGCAGCGAATCCATCACCATCTGCACGACGCGCGGGTGCGACAGGTTCAGCGTGTTGCCGCAGCCCGTCTCGTCGACATGAAAGCGATGGTCGCCCGGCACGAGCCGGTAGTAGCTCGCGTTGTCGAGGCCGCGCCACGACAGCGTCGGGCCGAGCTCGTTGCCTTCGCAAGTATGGTTGTAGACGACGTCGAGCACGACCTCGATGCCGGCCGCATGCAGCTGGCGGATCGCGATGCGCATCTCGTCGAGCCGCCGCGTCGCGAGATACGCGGGTTCCGGCGCGAAGAACGCGGCCGTGTCGTAGCCCCAGTAGTTGCGCAGCCCGCGTTTCACGAGTTCGCGCTGCTGCAGGAACGCGTGGACGGGCAGCAGCTCGACCGTCGTGACGCCGATCGACAGCAGGTGATCGATGAACGCCGGATGCGCCAACGCCGAGAACGTGCCGCGCTCGGGCGCGCGCAGCCCGGCGCGGCGCATCGACACGCCGCGCACGTGCGCCTCGTAGATCACCGTGCTGCGCCACGGCACGCGCGGGCGCCGGTCGTTGCTCCAGTCGAACGCCTCGTCGACCACCACGCATTTCGGCATCGCGGGCGCCGAGTCGCGCCGGTCCATCGACAGGTCCGCGCGGCTCGAATGCACGCGATAGCCGAACAGCGCGTCCGACCAGCGGAAGTGGCCGACCAGCTTGCGCGCGTACGGATCGAGCAGCAGCTTGGTCGAATTGAAGCGATGGCCGTGCTGCGGCTGGTACGGGCCGTCCGCGCGCAACCCGTACACGGTGCCCGGATGCGCGTTGGGCAGGTAGCCGTGCCACACCTCGTCGGTGCATTCGGGCAGGTCGAGGCGCGCGAGTTCCCTGCGGCCGGTCGGATCGAACACGCACAGCTGGATGCGCTGCGCGTGCGCGGAGAACACCGCGAAGTTGGTCCCGAGGCCGTCCCAGGTCGCGCCGAGCGGATAGCGGCGGCCGGATTCGAGGCGAGCGGGCAGGGCACTCGGCATGGGGCGGAACTCTCCGTGTCGAAAGGGCGGGGAATCAGGCGGGGCTCAGCCACAGCGTCGCGAGCGGCGGCAGGCGCAGCGTCGCCGACCACGCCTCGCCGTGCGCGGGCACGGCCTCGGCCCACACGGCGCCGTCGTTGCCGGCATTGGTGCCGCCGTACGATGCGGCGTCGGTGTTCATCCGTTCGCGCCATTGGCCGGGCGCCGGCAGCCCGACGCGGTAGCCGGTGCGCGGCACCGGCGTGAAGTTGCAGACCGCGACCACCAGGTGCCCCGCATCGTCGCGGCGCACGAACGCGAACACGCTGTTGTCGCGGTCGTCGCCGATCAGCCAGGCGAAGCCGGCTGCGTAGCAGTCGAGCGCATGCAGCGCGGGTTCGGCCGCATACGCGCGGTTCAGGTCGCGCACGAGCCGCTGCATGCCGCGATGCGCGGGCGCGTCGAGCAGATCCCAGTGCGGCGTCGAGTCGTGCGCGAATTCGGCCCATTGCGCGAACTCGCTGCCCATGAACAGCAGCTTCTTGCCGGGATGCGCCCACATGAAGCCGAAGTACGCGCGCAGCGTCGCGAGCCGCTGCCATGCGTCGCCCGGCATCTTCGCGACGAGCGAGCCCTTGCCGTGCACGACCTCGTCGTGCGACAGCGGCAGCACGAAGCGCTCGGAAAACGCATAGATCAGCCCGAACGTCATCCGGTCGTGGTGATAGCGGCGGTGGATCGGGTCCTCGCGCAGATACGCGAGCGTGTCGTGCATCCATCCCATGTTCCACTTGAAGTCGAAGCCGAGCCCGCCATTGACGGTCGGCGCCGTGACGCCGGGCCATGCGGTCGATTCCTCCGCGACGGTGACGACGCCGGGCGGCGCGGCCGCACCGTGCAGCGTGTCGTTCAGCATGCGCAGGAACGCGACCGATTCGAGGTTCTCGCGCCCGCCGTGCACGTTCGGCACCCATTCGCCTTCGTTGCGCGAATAGTCGCGGTACAGCATCGACGCGACCGCGTCGACGCGGATGCCGTCGACGTGATAGCGGCGCGCCCACGCGAGCGCCGACGCGACGAGGAACGCGCCGACCTCGGTGCGCCCGACGTTGAACACGCACGTGTGCCAGTCGGGATGCAGCCCTTCGCGCGGGTCGGCATGCTCGTACAGCGCGGTGCCGTCGAACTGCGCGAGACCGTGCGGATCGTCGGGGAAATGCGCGGGCACCCAGTCGACGATCACGCCGATGCCGGCCGCATGCGCGCGGTCGACGAACCGCGCGAAGCCGTCGACCGGCCCGAAGCGCGCGGACGGCGCGAACTGCGCGAGCGGCTGATAGCCCCACGAGCCGCCGAACGGGTATTCGGCGATCGGCATGAACTCGACGTGCGTGAAGCCCATCCCGTGCACGTACGGAATCAGCCGCTCGGCAAGCTCGTCCCACGTCGCGCTGCGGTCCATCTCCTCGGGCACGCGCTGCCACGATTCCGGATGCACCTCGTAGATCGACCACGGCGCGCGGTAGCGGTCGGCGCGCGGCCGCGCGTGCATCCAGCCGTCGTCGTGCCACGCGAACGCGTCGAGCGCCGCGCCATCGGCGACGACGGACGCCGTGCGCGGCGGTGCCTCCGTCGCGCGCGCGCACGGATCGGCCTTGTGCGGCAGCACGCGCCCGTCGGCCGCGCGCAGCTCGTACTTGTAGCGCTCGCCCGCGCCGATGCCCGGCACGAACAGCTCCCATACGCCCGACGGCCGCCGCAGCCGCATCGGATGGCGGCGGCCGTCCCATCCGTTGAAATCGCCGACCACCGACACGCGCTGCGCGTTCGGCGCCCATACCGCGAAGCGCACGCCATCGGTGTCGTCGATGCGCACGGGCGTCGCGCCCAGGCAGTCGAGCACGGCGGCCGGATCGCCGGCCGCGAAGCGCGCGAGCGCGGCGTCGTCGAGCAGCGTGCCGAACGCATACGCGTCGTCGGTCACCTGCCGCGCGTTCGGCCAGTCGATCGCGAGCAGGTAATGGGGAACCCCGCCGTCGTGCGCGATCGTGCCGGCGAAGCAGCCGGCGCGGTCGACGCACGCGAGCGCGCCGAGTTCGTCGCCGTCCGGCGACAGCGCGCGCACGCGCTCGGCGCCGGGCAGCAGCGCGCGCACGACGATCCGGTCGGCCTGCCCGTGCGGGCCGAGACACGCGAACGGATCGGGATGGCGGCCGGCGAGCAGCGCGTCGATGTCGGCCTGTTCGAACAGCGTGTCGGTCATCGCGTTCCTCCGGGTTCGGGCGCGCTGCCGTCGTCGAGCAGGCGCTCGACGAGCGCCGCGAGCCCGCCGACCGGCACGCTCAGCCAGTCGGGCCGGTTCGCGGCCTCGTAGCACAGCTCGTACGACGCCTTGTCGATCAGGAACAGCGCGAGCAGGCGATCGGCATAACGCGGGTCGACGAAGCGTACGGGCGCGAGCGCGGCGGCCGCGCGATAGCATTCGACGAAGCGGTCGGCGGCGGCCTGCCCGAAGCGGTCGAACAGCGCGCGCTTGCGGCCGGCCGCCTGCGGCGGCGCTTTTTCGATCGCGAATTGCGCGGTCGCGCTCACATACGACAGCGAGCGCAGGAAGCCGGCCACGTCGCGCAGCGGATGCGATTTCGCGCGGCGCCGTTCGAGCGGGCGCGCCGGTTCGCCTTCGAAGTCGATCAGCAGCGCATCGCCCTGCACGTCGAGCACCTGGCCGAGGTGGAAATCGCCGTGAATCCGCGTGCATTGCGCGTCGAGCGTGCGCGGCACGAGTTCCCCGAGCGCGCGCACGGCGGCGTCGCGCGACGCGAGCAGCGCATCGGCCGATGCGCGCATCGCGGGATCGAGCGCATCGAGCGCATCGAGCCGCGTGCGCAGCACGTCGAGCGCGCGTTCGAACGACGCGATCGCGTCCGCGCACCAGCCGTCGACGTGATCGGGTGTCGCGCGTTCCGGCGCGAACGCGGGATCGTCGGACGGCTGCGCGAGCGCGACGTGCAACTGGCCGAGCCGCGTGCCGACGATGCCCGCGAACGCCGCATAGCCGACCAGCGCCTCGGGTTCCTCGTCCTCCTCGGCCGCTTCGACTTCGTCGGCGGCCGGCAGCGCGAGTTCGTCGACCGCGCGCCGCACGAAGTCGAACGAACGCGTCCACGCATCGCCCTGGTTGTCGACGTAGCGCTGCAGGATCGCGACCGTGTGCGGCGTGCCGTCCGGATCGACGTGCACGACCTCGCCCGCGAGCGTCGCGGTGTTTGCATAGCCGATGCGCGTCAGGTGCCGGCTCATTTCCGCTTCCGGATGCACGCCGTGCGCGACCTTGCGCACCAGCTTCAGCACGATCGCGTCGCCGATCACGAGCGAGCTGTTGCTTTGCTCGGCCGCGAGCCAGCGCACTTCGGCGTCGTCGCCGGGATCGAGCGCGGCGAGCGCGCTCTCCGGCAGGAACGCGAGCCGGCCGCCGTCGGAGGTCGGTACCGTTGCGCCGTCGCGCAGCTTGCGCAGCATCCCGCGCGCGAACGACGGCAGTGCGAACGCATCGGTCAGGTAGCCGACCGTATGGCCGCGCCGCACGCGCGCGAGCGCGAGCTGCGCGAACAGCGGCTGGGACGTCTCGCCGCCCCAGGCCGTCGCGAGCGGCACGATATAGCGCTCGACGCCGCCGTCGCTGGCGCTGACCCACGCCTCCGCATACTGGAACGCTTCGCCCGGCACCGGCGTGACGACGTTCAACCATGCATCGCCGATCGCGCGATCCTTCGACGCGAACCAGCGCCGCCGCGCGAGCCACGACGCGAGCGCATCGTGCGCGAGCGCGTGGAGCTGCCCGACGTCCGGCCGCGCGTCGCCGCGCCGCATCACGAGCGTCACGTATTCGGGCAGCGGCTCCGCATGCGGCTGCCGCCACGACGGCTCGCGGCCGTGCCCGGACAGCTCGAACCACAGGAACCCGTACGGCGGAAAGGTGAGGAGATACGGGAGCTGGCCGATCGGCGGAAACGGCGAATCCGACGTCATCTCGATCGGCACGCGGCCCGCGAATTCCGACAGGTCGAGCTCGACCGCCTGCGACGCGCGCGACAGGTTCGCGACGCACAGCACCGGATCGCTGCCGTCCAGCTCGCGCAGGTACGCGAGTACCTTGCGGTTCTCCGGGCGCAGGAAACGGATCGTGCCGCGCCCGAACGCCTGTGTCGCACGGCGCGTCGACAGGATGCGGCGCGTCCAGTTCAGCAGCGAATGCGGGTCGCGCGTCTGCGCCTCGACGTTGATCGCGTCATAGCCGTACAGCGAGCCCATCACCGGCGGCAGCACCAGCAGTTCGGGGTCGGCGCGCGAGAAGCCGCCGTTGCGGTCCGACGACCACTGCATCGGCGTGCGCACGCCGTCGCGGTCGCCGAGGTGGATGTTGTCGCCCATCCCGATCTCGTCGCCGTAGTAGATCACGGGCGTGCCGGGCATCGACAGCAGCAGCGAGTTGATCAGCTCGATGCGGCGCCGGTCGCGCTCCATCAGCGGCGCGAGCCGGCGCCGGATGCCGAGGTTCAGCCGCGCGCGCCGGTCGCTCGCATAGGTCTGCCACAGCAGGTCGCGCTCCGAATCGGTCACCATCTCGAGCGTCAGCTCGTCGTGGTTGCGCAGGAACACGGCCCACTGGTTGCTCGGCGCGAGCGCGGGCGTCTGCCGCATGATGTCGACGATCGGGAAGCGGTCCTCGCTCGCGATCGACATGTAGATGCGCGGCATCAGCGGGAAGTGGAACGCCATGTGGCATTCGTTCTCGTCGCCGAAATATTCCTGCACGTCTTCCGGCCACTGGTTCGCTTCCGCGAGCAGCATCCGGTTCGGGTACTCGGCGTCGATCGTCGCGCGGATCCGTTTCAGGATCGCGTGCGTTTCCGGCAGGTTCTCGTTGTTCGTGCCTTCGCGCTCGACGAGATAGGGCACCGCGTCGAGCCGCAGCCCGTCGATGCCGAGATCGAGCCAGAAGCGCATCACCTGGATCACCTCGCGCACGACGGCCGGGTTGTCGAAGTTCAGGTCCGGCTGGTGCGAATAGAAGCGGTGCCAGTAGTACTGGCCGGCGATCGGGTCGTGCGTCCAGTTCGATGTTTCGGTATCGAGGAAGATGATCCGGGTGCCCGCGTATTTCGTGTCGGTGTCGGACCACACGTAGTAGTCGCGATGCATCGAGCCCGGTTTCGCGCGCCGCGCGCGCTGGAACCACGGATGCTGGTCCGACGTGTGGTTGATCACCAGCTCGGTGATCACGCGGATGCCGCGCGCATGCGCTTCGCGGATGAAGCGCCGCACGTCGGCGAGCGTGCCGTAGTCGGGATGCACGTCGCGGTAGTCGGCGATGTCGTAGCCGTCGTCGCGGCGCGGCGACGGGTAGAACGGCAGCAGCCAGATCGTGTCGACGCCGAGTTCGGCGATGTAGTCGAGCTTCGCGATCAGGCCGGGGAAATCGCCGATGCCGTCGTTGTTCGAGTCGTAGAACGACTTCACGTGCACCTGGTAGATGATCGCGTCCTTGTACCACAGCGGATCGTCCGCACAGAGCGCGGGCGCGCGGCGGCGCGCACGGCGCCGGCGCGGCGTGCCGGCCGGCGCGAGCGACGGGAACTGCGCGCGGCGCACGTCGTCGAGGGAATCTTCGCGTTTCATCATCCGTGGGCTCCCGAAGGTCGTCGGGCGTCGTCCGGTCCGGGCGCGGCCGCCCGCGCGGCGCCCGGAGACGGCGCGAGCCGCCAGATCGCATACGGCCGCACGTGCGGATCGAGCGACACGTACTGGCGATGGCCGCGCCACGTCTGCGCGTGCGCGGCATCCAGTTCGAGCGCGTCGAGCGGTTCGCCGTCGGCGAGCCCGAAGCCGCGCCACAGCGCTGCGTCGAGCGTGAAGTTCGCGGCCTGCGGATGCCACGGGTCGAGGCTGATCGCGACGACGACGACGCTGTCGAACGCCGGCGTCGCCTTGACGAACACGAGCACGGCGTCGTTGTCCGCGTCGGCGAACGTCAGGCCGAGATGCGTCTGCAGCGCCGGGTGATCGCGCCGTGCGCGGTTCAGCCGCGCGATTTCGGCGCCGATGTGCGCGGCACGGCTCCAGTCGCGCGCGCGCAGCTCGTACTTCTCCGCGTTCGCGTATTCCTCGCTGTCCGGCAGCGGCGCCGATTCGCCGAGCTCGAAACCCGAGTACATGCCCCATGAACCGGCCAGCGTCGCCGCGAGCGCCGCGCGGATCACGAACTGCGTGCGCGGCGCGTTCTGCAGATGGCGCGGGTTGATGTCGGGCGTGTTGACGAAGAAGTTCGGCCGGAAGAATTCGCGCGCGGGCCCGGTCGTCAGCTCGGTCAGGTAGTCGATGAACTCGCGTTTCGTCTCGCGCCACGTGAAGTACGTGTACGACTGCGAGAAGCCGACCTTCGCGAGCCGGTACATCATCGCCGGCCGCGTGAACGCTTCGGACAGGAACACGACGTCCGGATGCCGGCCGCGGACGTCGTCGATCATCCACGCCCAGAACGGCAGTGGCTTGGTGTGCGGATTGTCGACGCGGAAGATCCGCACGCCCGCGTCGACCCAGAACTGCACCGCGTCGCGCAGCGCGAGCCACAGGCCGGGCAGTGCATCCGGCGCGTAGAAATCGGGGTTCACGATGTCCTGGTAGCGCTTCGGCGGGTTTTCTGCGAAGCGCAGCGAGCCGTCGGGCCGCCACGCGAACCAGCCCGGATGCGCGGCCAGCCACGGGTGGTCGGGCGAGCACTGGATCGCGAAATCCAGCGCGATCTCGAGCCCGTGAACGCGCGCGGCCTCGACCAGCGCGCGGAACGATTCGAGCGTGCCGAGCTGCGGATGCACGGCCGTGTGGCCGCCGTCGGGCGAGCCGATCGCGTACGGGCTGCCGACATCGTCGGGGGCGGCTTTCAGGCTGTTGTTGCGGCCCTTGCGCGCGGTGGTGCCGATCGGGTGGATCGGCGGGAAATACAGCACGTCGAAACCCAGGTCGCGAATGCGCGGCAATTGCGCGATCACGTCGTCGAACGTGCCGTGCCGATGCGGATCGTCGCTCGCCGAGCGCGGGAACATCTCGTACCAGCTTGAGAAGCGTGCCGCGCGCCGCTCGACGTCGACCGGATACACGGTCTCGTCGTGCGTGACGAACGGGCGGTAGCGCAGCGCGGCGAACGCGTCGGCCAGCGGCGGCGCGCCGAGCAGCGCGAGCCTGCCGTCGGACGGCGCGTCCCTGAACTCGGCGACGAGGCGTTCCATGTGCGGGACCGCGCGCGGATCGTCCGGATCGGCGAGCTTGAGCGCGGTCGCGAGCAGCAGCTGGGCTTCGCGCAGTTCGAGCGTCACGTCCTGGCCGGCCGCGTGTTTCTTCGCGACGTCGTCGGCGAGCGACGCCCAGTCGTCGCGCCACGCGATCACGCGAAATGCGTGGCGGCCGACCCGGTCGAGCATGATGCGCGCGTGCCAGCGGTCGTTCGGCTCGGCTTCGAACGGCACTTCGCGCCAGTCGTCGTCGCCTTCCGCGCGCCACTGGAGCGCGGCCGCGAGATGCGCGTGCCCGTCGGAGAAGATCGATGCATGCACGACGAGCGGTTCGCCGATCACGCGCTTGACCGCGAAGCGGCCGCCGTCGACCGACGGCTCGACGCGCTCGATCGCGATCCGGTCGGCCGCGAGCGCGGCCGACAGCACCGTGCGTTCGCGCGCGGCGTCGGCGCGCGTCGTGACGGGCGGGGCGCGCCGGGCATCCAGCAGCGCGTGCGCGCCGGGCCCGAGCGTGAAGGCTTCGAGCGCGGCAGGCGGGTGGGTTGGCGCGCCGTCCCGCGTCGCGACGCGCGTGAAGCTGCCCGGCACGCCGGGCAGGATCGCGGCGGGATCGACGGTTGTCGCCGTGTCGAGATCGGGATTCAACGCGATCAGCAGTGCCGCTTCGTCGTGTTCGAGCGACGGCCCTGTGCCGCGCAGCAGCACCGTCGCGGTTGCGCCGGGCGCGCTCAACTGCGCGATCTCGCCGCGCGCGGCCGCCGCGGGCGTCGCGCGACGCCACGCGTTCGCATCGGCGATCGCGCCCGACAGGTCGAAGCGCGCGCGCTCGAACGCGGTGCGGTAGCGATCGGCATCCGCGTCGCGCGACATCAGCGGCAGCGTGACACCGCGCTCGAAGCCCATCGGCGCGAGCCAGCCGGTGCCGACGGCCGCGGCCGTCCACAGTGCGCGGTGATACGCGCGTGCGACGGTGTCGTCCGGTGCGTCGGGCCAGTCGTCGGCGAGGCGCGGGCCGTCGAACGCATCGGGAAACGCGATCGGCGAGCCGATGCGCCGCAGCAGCCGGTGTTCGTCGACGAACCACGGTGCGTGGAGATCCCACCAGCGCACCGACGAGAACACCGCATCGAACCCGGCCGCTTCGAGCTGCGCGAGCGCGTCGCGTGCATGGCCGGGCACGCCGGCGAGCACCGCGGCGTCCGGGCGCGCGCGGCGCAGCGC
>NZ_JBNCAB010000074.1:0-37586 GCF_049805555.1 Burkholderia sp. DN3021
GGCCGAAGCCGTGTGCGCCGGGCGTCGCGGCCGCGTAGTGCGCGCCGGCCTGGTAGGCGGCCACGGCGCCGACCGCGGCGACGCCGCGCGCGATGGACAGCAGCCTGCTCATCGGCGGCCTCCGTGCGGGCGCGGGCGCGCGTCGCCGGCGGCCGCCAGGCGGCAGCGGACGGACGGGCGAACCGGAACGGAGTGGAAGGACGGACGCGGCATGACTGGAGACATCGGGCGGATCGTGGCCGAACGCGGTGGTCGGGCCGTCAAACATCATATGAATGGGTAGCCGGGACGCGGGTCGGGGCCGGTAGTCGAGTGCGCCCATTTTAGGGCCGAGGCATGGCGTGTTCGGGGCGGGCGTGTGCGGGTTTTGTAACCGATTGTATGGCACCGGACGAACGGTTTCGCGGGGTCGGTCCATTTCCATCCAAAGCGGCTCAAGCGTCTCGTGCATTCGTGTCACGAAACGGGCCGCGGCGCCGGCCCGCCAGTCTGTAACCAATCTCGGTATACGGGCCGATACCCATCGTCTAGAATCCGCGTAACTTTTACAAACGATCCCCAAATAACGCAGGCGGGGACGCCGGCAGACGCCGGAGGGACGGAGATTTGCACGCGCCGGGCGTGCACGACGGTTGCCGTTTCCGGGCGCCTCCCGCTGCCATTGGCCGCCTGCTCGCACGCATGATGAACGCACTGGAACAAGAGCTCGCCACGCTGATCATCGGCGAACTGAATCTCGAAGACGTCCCGCTCGAAACAGTGACGGCCGAGACCCCGCTGTACGGCGAAGGTTTCGGGCTCGACTCCATCGACATCCTGGAAATCGCGCTGCTGATCTCGAAGAAATACGGCTTCGAACTGCGCTCGGACAATCCGGATAACCAGAAGATCTTTGCGACGCTCGGCGCGCTGGCCGCGTACGTGGCCGCGCATCGTACGAAGTGACGGCGCCGCGCACGGGCGCGGCGCGCAGGTGACGACGGCATGCGGCGGCGATCGGCAGACGATGCGCCGCCGCGTCGATCGAGGTGAAACGCGATGAACGGAGCAATGCGATGCGCTCGCTCGTGACGGGCGGCAGCGGCGCACTCGGGCAGGCGATCTGCATGGCGCTCGCGCAGGCCGGCCATGAAGTGTGGGTCCATGCGAACCGCCATCTCGCGCAGGCGGAGGCGGTCGCGCAGCAGATCGTCGCGGCCGGCGGCACCGCGCGCGCGATCGCGTTCGACGTGACCGACGCCGACGCGACGCTCGCCGCGCTGGCGCCGCTCGCTGACGAAGCGCCGGTGCAGATCCTCGTCAACAACGCCGGCATTCACGACGACGCGCCGATGGCCGGCATGTCGCGCCGGCAGTGGCACAGCGTGATCGACGTGACGCTCAACGGCTTTTTCAACGTCACGCAGCCGCTGCTGCTGCCGATGATTCGCACGCGACGCGGGCGGATCGTCAACATCGCATCGGTGGCCGGCATGACCGGCAATCGCGGGCAGGTCAATTACGCGGCCGCGAAGGCAGGGCTGATCGGCGCGACGAAATCGCTGTCGCTGGAGCTCGCGTCGCGCGGCATCACCGTGAACGCGGTCGCGCCCGGCATCATCGAATCGCCGATGGCCGAACAGGCGTTTCCCGCCGAACGGATCAAGCAGCTCGTGCCCGTGCAGCGCGCGGGCCGGCCCGACGAGGTCGCGGCGATGGTCGCGTATCTGGTGTCCGACGCCGCGGCCTATGTGACGGGGCAGGTGATGTCCGTCAACGGCGGGCTCGCATGACGAAACGCGCGGTGTCGGCCTGACGTCGCGCAACGCGATGCTGGCTGCGATGTCGCGCGGCCTGCATCGCATAGTGAGGAAATCGAAGTGTCCGTGCATCCAGTCGACGCCGAACGGCGCCCGTGTTCCCTGTCGTCAGCCACCGCGCCGCTCGCGCGCGGGCAGGCGGCCGGCGGGCCGGACGCATCGCGATCGGGCGCGCCGCTCGCACACGGTGGCGACCTCGCACTGCAGCTCGTCCGGATGAGTCATGCGCGGCTCGCTGCGTTGCTGCACGATGCGCGCATGCGTGGCGATGGAATCGACTGCGCGTTTCCGGGTGCGTTGGGCGCGGTGTGCATCGGCGCGGCCGGATTGCCGGACGAATTGAACGCAGAATCGCAGGCCGAATCGCACGCCGATGCGGCGGCACGAATGCTGGCCGATGCAGCCCCCGACCTGCCGGTCGCACCGGTGCAGATGGCGCTGCTCGGCGCCGGCGTCGCACCGGGCGATGCCGTCTGCGAAATCTGGCAATGCAATGCGCGCGACCTGCGCAGCGAACGGCGCGGTGCGCTGCACTATCGCTACAGCGAAGCGGCGGGGCTCGTGTTCGGCAGCATCGTCGTGCACGAAACGCACGAAACGCAGCGCGACGGCGGCACGCCGCTCGAACGCGCGACGCACGATGCTTACCGCACGCTGTTCGACGTGCTCGATACGCTCGGCATGCCGCATCCGCTGCGCATCTGGAATACCGTGCCGGCGATCAACGCCGTGCAGTTCGGGATCGAACGCTATCGTCAGTTCAATATCGGCCGTCAGCACGCCTTCGACGCGTGCCGCCGCGCATTGACGGGCGGCGTGCCGGCCGCGTGCGCGCTCGGTTCGGTCGTGCCGGTCGCGGGCGACGCGTTGCCGGCCGCGCCGCTCGCGATCCATTTCATCGCGAGCCGCACGCCCGCAGATCCGGTCGAGAACCCGCGCCAGGTCAGCGCGTATCACTATCCGGCGCAATACGGCCCGCGTGCGCCGACGTTCGCGCGTGCAGCGGCCTGGGAGGACGGCGGCGCCGCGCCGGTGCTGTTCGTATCGGGCACCGCGAGCATCGTCGGGCACCGCACCGTGCATTGCGGCGACGTCGTCGCGCAAACGCGCGAGACGGTCGCGAACCTCGCGGCCGTGCTCGAGCAGGCCGCGCGGCAGGGGCATGGCCCGTTCTCGCTTGCCGACCTGAGCTATCGCGTCTACGTGCGCGACGTCGGCGATGCCGCGGCGCTTGCCGAGATCGATCGGGTGCTGCGCGATGCGGCCGGCCCCGGCGTGCGGCCGCTCTTCGTCCATGCGGACGTATGCCGCGACGACCTGCTGGTCGAGATCGAGGCGAGCGCGGGGCACGCGATGGAGCGGCTGTCATGAAGCGGGAGAACTTCACGATCCGGCAACCGGCACCGCATACGGGCGGCGTCGACGAAGCCTGCCGCCAGTCGCCGGCAAGTCATAAACTTTTGTCAGGATCCCTGTCTTCGCAATCGGCCGTTTCCATGTCCAAGCTGCACGCCTCGTCCACCCACCTCGTCCTGATTCCGAGCTACAACCCTGGCGCCAAGGTCGACACGACCGTGCGCAATGCCCGCGCGCAGTGGAATCCGGTGTGGGTCGTCGTCGACGGCAGCACCGACGGCAGCGCCGAGCGGCTGCAGGCGATGGCCGAGCACGATCCGGGGTTGCGCGTGATCGTGCTGCCGGAGAACCGCGGCAAGGGCGCCGCGGTGCTCGCAGGGCTCGACGCGGCTGCCGCGAGCGGCTTCACGCACGTGCTGACGATGGATTCCGACGGCCAGCATCCGGCCGACCTGATTCCCGCTTTCATGGCCGCGTCGCAGGCCGCGCCCGATGCGATGGTGCTCGGCGTGCCGAAGTTCGACGCGAGTGCGCCGCAGTTGCGCGTGCAGGGGCGCCGGCTGTCGAACGCCTGGGCCGACCTCGAGACGCTGTGGGCCGGGATCGGCGATTCGCTGTACGGCTTTCGCGTGTATCCGGTCGCGCCGCTCGCCGCGATCATGCGGCGCCAGCCGTGGATGCGCGGCTTCGACTTCGATCCCGAAGCGGCCGTGCGGCTGTGCTGGGCCGGCGTACGTCCGATCCGCATCGACGCGCCGGTGCGCTACTTCGGCCGGCACGAGGGCGGCGTGTCGCATTTCCACTACGGCCGCGACAACGCGCTGCTTGCATGGATGCACCTGCGGCTTTTCACCGGCTTCGCGGTGCGGCTGCCGATGCTGGTCGCGCGGCGGCTGACGCGACGCCGCGACCAGGCGGCCTGAGCGGCGCGCCCGTTTTCCCTCCCGATCGTCGTTCGCTCGCGGCGATTGCTTCGGGTTTGATCTTCAATTCCGCTGAAAATCGCCGCTTCGCATCAATCCTATGAGTAATTAAGGTGTCATCGGATGTAAACATCTGGTAATTTTCTGCCGGATTATGCAAAATCGCCGCTCCCAAATACAACTATCGAGGGATCCGGGATGCAACTCAAGAAAGCGGTGGCAGCGTGTGGCATGGCGTTCCTGTTGAGCGCATGCGGCGGGGTACAGAGTCTCGACGCGAACGGCCTGACGTCGGCGGGGACGAACCTGTTCAAGGCAGCGACGCTGTCGGATGCGGACATCGCCGCGCTGTCGAACGACTCGTGCAAGTCCAGCGACGCCGAATCGAAGATCGCGCCGGCGAACAGCGCGTATTCGAAGCGCCTGACGAAGGTGATGAAGGGCTTCGGCGACATGACGCTGAATGGCCAGAAGGTCAACTACAAGGTCTACGTGACCAAGGACGTCAACGCGTGGGCGATGGGCAACGGCTGCGTGCGCGTGTACAGCGGCCTGATGGACATGATGAACGACGACGAACTGCGCGGCGTGATCGGCCATGAAATGGGCCACGTCGCACTGGGTCACTCGAAGAAGGCGATGCAGACGGCGTACGCGGTGAGCGCAGCGCGCAGCGCGGCCGGCGCGGCATCGCCGGGCGTGGCGGCGCTGACGAGCTCGCAGCTCGGCGACATCACCGAGAAGTTCATCAACGCGCAGTTCTCGCAGACGCAGGAAAGCGCGGCGGACGACTACTCGTTCGACCTGATGAAGCAGAAGGGCATGAGCCAGAAGGGCCTCGTCACCGCATTCCAGAAGCTGGCGAAGCTCGATGGCGGCCAGAGCTCGATGATGAGCTCGCACCCGTCTTCGACGAGCCGTGCGCAGCACATCGAGGATCGCATCGCGAAGGGCAGCTGATCGCGCAGCCGCTCGCCGGCCGACGCCGACGATCGACAGGCAGAAAGAAAAACCCCACGCTCTTCCGGGCGTGGGGTTTTGTTTTTGCGGGTGTGCGCGCCGCTTACGGCACCATCCCCGGCAGCACGTACGCCTGCACCAGCGTGATCAAGCCGACGATCACCGCGAACAGCAGGCTGTGCCGCACCGTGAAGCGGAACAGCGCCGACTCGTTGCCGACGAGGCCCGTCGCCGCGCACGCGACCGCGATCGACTGCGGCGAGATCATCTTCGCGGTCACGCCGCCCGTCGTGTTCGCGGCCACCGCGAGCGTCTCGGGCACGCCGAGCTGATGGGCCGTGGCCTGCTGCAGCGAGCAGAACAGGGCGTTCGACGACGTGTCCGAGCCGGTCAGGAACACGCCGAGCCAGCCGAGGAACGGCGAGAAGAACGGGAACGCGGCGCCGGTTGCGGCCAGCATCAGCGCGAGCGTCGACGACATCCCCGAATAGTTCGCGACGAACGCGAACGCGAGCACGAGGCCGATCGACAGGATCGGGCGCGTCAGCTCCTTCAGCGTCTCGCCGAACGTGACGAGCGCGTCGCGCGGCTTCATCCGCAACAGCGCCATCGAGATCAGCGCGGTCACGAGAATCGCGCTGCCCACCGCGGACACCAGATCGATCTTCAGCACGGCTTCGAGCGCCTTCGGCGTCGCGGCGATCGGTGCGGTCTTCACGACGAGCTGGTCGAGCCCCGCCACATGGAACTTCAGCACGGTCGACGCGAGCGCGCCGTGCGCGGCGAACAGCGCCTTGAACGGCGCGATGCTCCACACGGTGACGACGGCCGTCAGGATCAGGAACGGCGACCACGCGCGCACCGTCTGCGCGAGCGTGTACGGCGACGCCTGCCGGCTCGTGCCCGTGCCGCCCGCGTCGAACTTGCCCGCGCCGAATTTGCCCGCGCCGAAACCGGCCAGCGCAGCGCCGCCGCCGGTCGCGACGATGCCGCCGGCCGGCTGCTGCGCGGTGCGCGGCTGCCATACATTCAGGAACGCCGCGAGCGCGACGAGGCTGACGAGCGACGACGTGATGTCCGGCAGCTCGGGCCCGATGTGGTTCGACGTGAAGTACTGCGTGACGGCGAAGCTGCCGCCCGCGACGAGCGCGGCCGGCCAGGTTTGCCGCACGCCGCGCAGCCCGTCCATCATGAACACGAGCCAGAACGGCACCGCGAGCGACAGCAGCGGCAGCTGGCGGCCGGCCATCGCGCCGATGTGGAACGGGTCGATGCCCGTCACCTGTCCGGCGACGATGATCGGGATGCCCATCGCGCCGAACGCGACCGGCGCGGTGTTCGCGATCAGGCACAGCCCGGCCGCGTGCAGCGGCTTGAAGCCGAGGCCGACGAGCAGCGCGGCGGTGATCGCGACGGGTGCGCCGAAGCCGGCCGCGCCTTCCAGGAACGCGCCGAACGAGAAGCCGATCAGCAGCATCTGCAGGCGCTGGTCGTCGGTGATCGACAGCACGGATGCGCGGATGACGTCGAACTGGCCGGTCTTCACGACGATCTTGTACAGGAACACGGCCGCGACGATGATCCACGCGATCGGCCACAGGCCGTACGCGAAGCCGAAGCCGGCCGCCGCGAGCGCCTGCGGCACGGGCATCCCGTACGCGAGGATCGCGACGCCGAGCGACAGCAGCAGCGTGATCGCGGCCGCGACGTGGCCCTTCATCCGCAGCGCGGCCAGCGCGACGAAAAAGAAGATGATCGGGATCGCGGCGACGAACGCCGACAGCCCGAGGCTGCCGAGCGGGGTGTAGATCTGATGCCAAACCTGCATGGTTGTCTCCTCCATCTGTGTCTGTATCTCTATGGGTACGGTCGGGAAAGCGGTGTCTATTCGGGCTGGCCGCGTGCGCGCAGCAGGTCGGACAGGCTGCGCGGCGCCGGTTCGAGCGGCGTGCGGTGCTGCGTCCAGCCCATCTGTTTCGCGGGTGTCAGCGCGCGCAGGCGCGTCGCCGTCCAGCGGAACGCGCGGTACGCGCGCGGATGCGCGAATGCGCCCGACCAGAAGCGCCACACGAGGTCTTCCGCGCGGTTGTAGTTCGCGCCCTGGCCGCGCAGCGGATGCGCGACGGGTTCGTCGGGCTTGCGGTTCGCCTCGGTGCGCAGCCGCACGAGCAGTTCCGGGATCGGGATCCGGACCGGACATACCTCGCCGCATGCGCCGCACAGCGTCGACGCGGTCGGCAGGTCGGCCGTCGCGTCGAGGCCGAGCAGGTGCGGCGAGATGATCTTGCCGATCGGCCCCGGGTAGGTCGTCCCGTACGCGTGGCCACCGATGCGCGTATAGACGGGGCAGTGGTTCATGCATGCGCCGCAGCGGATGCACTGCAGCGTCGCGCGCAGTTGTTCGTCCGCGTAGGCCTGCGTGCGGCCGTTGTCGAGCAGCACGAGATGCAGTTCGCGCGGGCCGTCGCGTTCGCCGTCGCGGCGCGGGCCCGAGATCAGGTTGAAGTAGGTCGTGATCGACTGGCCGGTGGCCGAGCGCGTGAGCAGGCTCGACAGCGGCACGATGTGCTCGAGTTTTTCGACGACCTTCTCGATCCCCATGATCGCGATGTGCGTGTCGGGCACCGTCGTCGACAGGCGGCCGTTGCCTTCGTTCTCGACGAGCCACAGCGTGCCCGTGTCGGCTGCCGCGAAGTTCACGCCCGACAGGCCGATGTCCGCGTCGGCGAACGCGCGGCGCAGCGCGCGCCGGCCGGTCTGGATCAGCTCGTCGACGTCCTCCGTGTAGCGCGTGCCGGGGATGTGTTTCTCGAACAGTTCGGCGATGTCGCCGCGCGTCTTGTGGATCGCCGGCATCACGATATGCGACGGCTTCTCGCCCGCGAGCTGCACGATGAACTCGCCCATGTCGGACTCGATGCAGTCGACGCCGTGATCCGCGAGGTAATGGTTCAGCTCGATTTCCTCGCTCGCCATCGATTTGCCCTTGATCACGCGGCGCGCCTTCTTCGCCTGCGCGATGCCGAGCACGATCGCGTTCGCGTCGGAGGCCGTCTCGGCCCAGTGCACGTGCACGCCGGCTTCGACGAGCTTCGCCTCCAGCCGCTCGAGCAGCGCGGGCAACTGCGCGAGCGCGTGCTGGCGCACGGCTTCGCCGAGATCGCGCAACTGCTGCAACTCGGTGTCGTCGGGGAATTGCGTCGCGCGCTTGCCCTGCAGGAAATCCATCGCGCCGCGAAAACTCCGGCGCAGTGCGGGATCGTCGAGCGCGGCGCGCGCGCGGGCCTTGAAGTCGCCGGGGGCGACGAATTGCAGCGTGTGGTCGCTCATCGCGGCTGGTCCTCGCGAGCGGTTGCGGCCGGCCGGGCGGCCGCGGCATCGGCAGCCGGATCGGTGACGATCACGACCCACAGGCGGCGCGGGCCGTGCGCGCCATAGGCGAGCGTCTGCTGGATGTCGGATGTCTTCGACGGGCCCGACACCAGCACGAGGTTGGTCGGCATGCCGGCGTGCCAGCGCTCCGCGTGCACGGCTGCGTGCAGGTCCGCATGCAGCGTGTTCGCGTGGACGAGCGCGACATGCAGCGGCGGCACCAGCGACACCGTGCGCGGCGTGCCGGCATCGGGCGCGAGCACGACGGTGCCGGTGGCCGCGACGCCCGAGCGGGCGACGGTGAAGCCCGCGTCGATCGTGTCGAACAGTTCGGTCTTCCACGCGTCGATCGGCCGGTCGAACGGCACGGGCGCGACCGCGTCCGGCAGCGCGCGGGCGAGCGCCGCGGATTCGGCGCGGGCCGGGTCGAGCAGCAGGCGGCGCACGCCGGCTTCGGCGAGGCGCGCGGCTAGCTGCGCGGGCCATGCGTCGTCGGTCGCGCACCAGACCTCCGCGTGCGACGCGGCGAGCGCGGCTTGCATCGCCTGTACGAGCGCGTGCGGATCGCGCGCGGCCGATGCGCGGCGCGTGTCGTAATGCGTGTCGATGCGCGCGTCGAGTGCGGGGGCGGCCGTCGCGGCGACGCCCGGGGCGGCGCTGCGCAGGCGCGCGAGAATCGCGTCGCGCGCGCTCATTGCTTGTCTCCGCGCAGCGGCGCGGCGCCGGCCGTGCGCCGCCACAGGAAGCTCGCAAGATGTTCGACCGGCAGCGCCGCGCCGGCCTTGGTCGCAGCATGGCCGATGTTCAGCAGGCAGCCGCAGTCCGCGGACACGAGCCGGTCGCAGCCGGTCGCGCAGGCCGACGCGACCTTGTCGCGCACCATCGCGCCGGAGATGTCGGGATGCTTCAGCGAGAACGTGCCGCCGAAGCCGCAGCATTCGGATTCGCGTTCGTGTTCGATCCGCGTCACGCCCGGCAGCGCGTCGACGAGCGCGACGCCGTGCCCGCGCGTGCCCATTTCGCGGCGCGCCGCGCACGACGTGTGCAGCACGACGCGCTCGTCCGGCCCGGCGCTCGCCGCGGCCGCGTCGAGTTGCACGTCGAGCACCTGGACGAGGAATTCGGCGAGTTCGTAGGTCCGCTCCGCGATCGCGCGCGCCTTCGGGCCGTGGACGGGATCGTCGGCGAACAGCGCCGGCCAATGGTGGCGGATCATGCCCGCGCACGAGCCGGACGGCACGATCACGGGCCACGATTCGGCGAACAGGTCGAGCTGCGCGGCCGCGACGCGGCGCGCTTCGTCGGGATTGCCGCTGCTGTAGGCCGGCTGCCCGCAGCAGCTCTGGCCGCGCGGATAGTGGACGGTCAGCCCTTCGCGCTCCAGCAGGCGGACCGCGTCGAGCCCCGCTTCGGGGACGAACAGGTCGACCAGGCAGGTCGCGAACAGATAGACGTGCGCGGGGGCGGCGGGGTACTGCCTTTCGTTCATGTCTCGCTCCAGTGGCGACGGCCCGGCATGCGGATGCGGGACGACGATTTCGCTGCATAATTCCCGCGACGGCGCCGCAGCTCAAATTGGTTGGGCCAATCGGCGCGACGGGTATTCCGGGGGGAGACGCGACGATGGCAGCGATGACGGCACGGGGCCGGACCGAAGTGGTGATGCGCAAGATCGAGACGGCGCTGCTCGACGGCACCTGGCCGGCCGGCGCGCGCCTGCCGGCCGAGCGCGTGCTCGCGCAGCAGTACGGCGTCGCGCGCAACACGGTGCGCGAGGCGACCCAGCGGCTCGTCGCGCGCGGGCTGCTGCAGAGCCGGCGCGGCGCGGGCGTCTACGTGACGGACCAGTTGCGCGCGGGCATCGCGTCGCCGTGGGGCCAGCTGGTCGCCGATCATCCGGCGCTGCGCGACGACATCCTCGAATTCCGCCGCGTGCTCGAAGGCGCGACCGCATATTTCGCTGCGCTGCGGGCCGACGCGAACGACCGGCGCCGGATCCGCACGCTGCTGCGCGAACTCGAAACCGCGCATGCGAACGACGACGCGGCCGTCGAAGCCGCGACCGACGCGAAGCTGCACGAGGCGATCGCGCTCGCGTCGCACAACACGATGTTCCTGCACCTGCATACGAGCGTGATCGGGATGCTGCGCGAGCACATCTCGATCAACGTGGCAGGCATGACGACGGGCGACGAGCAGGCGTCCGAGCTGCTGTTGCTGCAGCACCGTGTCGTGTGCGACGCGATTTGCGCGCATCGGCCCGAAGAGGCGCGCACCGCGATGCAGACGCACATCGACTACGTGCGCAGCCATTTCGAGCGCAGCGGCGACGGGGCATGAGATTGGTCGGACCGTTTCGGTGCGCGGGCCGCCCGGCGGGCGGATCCGGGGCGGTCGGACCGCGACGCCAGTTCCGCGGTCGATCGCCGGCCGCCCACACGCCCGCTGCCGCAGCGGGGCGCCGCTTGCGCCACCCGCGCGATTGACCGGTTCATCGGGCGCCCACTAAAATCGGCTGGAACCGCCCGCCAGCCTCGCGCCGCGGCGAATGCGGACCCTTGTTCCGCCAGTCGAGGAAGCTTCCGTGCTCACGTCTTTCATCCGGCGCGCGCAGGCCGCGCTGTCGTGGCGCGCCGCATGCGGCCCAGCCCGTGCGCTGGCCGTCTGCGTGCTGCTGTCGCTCGTCGCCGCGTGCGCGACGCATCCGCCCGCCACCACGCTCGATCGCCCGGTTTCCCATGCATTGCCGTCCGATACCGCGACGCCGCTGCGCGACGCGCTGGCCGCGCCCGAGGCCGCGCATCCGGGCCAGTCGGGTTTTCGGCTGCTGGCGGACGGCGCCGAGGCGTTGCAGATGCGCATCGCGCTCGCGCGCGCCGCGACGAAGACGCTCGACATGCAGTACTACATCGCAACCGAGGACACGACGGGCAAGCTGCTGCTCGCCGCGGCGCTGTACGCCGCCGATCGCGGCGTGCGTGTGCGGATGCTGGTCGACGACCTGAACTTCCGCGACATCGACCGCATCATGGCCGCGCTGAACACGCACCCGAACATCGAGATCCGCGTGTTCAACCCGTTCGGCGCGTCGCAGCAGGGCATGGTCGAGCGCACGACCAATTTCTTCACGAGTATCGACAGCTTCACGCGCCGGATGCACAACAAGGCGATGATCGCGGACAACCGGATTGCGATCGTCGGCGGCCGCAATCTCGGCGACGAATACTTCAGTGCGAGCCCGACGCTGCAGTTCCGCGATCTCGACGTGCTTGCCGCGGGCCCCGTGACGAACGACATCTCGGCGAGCTTCGACACCTACTGGGCGAGCGCGAGCAGCTATCCGCTGCGCATGCTGAATCACCAGTCGTTCGATCCGAAGGATCTCGACGCGATGCGCGACGAGCTGCGCAACCACTGGCGCCAGAACGCCGATCCGTACAACGCGAAGCCGCTGAACGCGACGCCGCTCGCGCAGCAGATCGCGCGCGACGAGCTCGCGCTCGTGTGGGCGCCGGCCGAGTTCAAGGTCGACGCGCCCGACAAGGTCGCGCAGCCGACCGACGCGTACGTGAGCCCGCCGATGCGGCGCCTCGTCGAGCTGACGCGCGGCGCGCAGCGGGAATTCCTCGCGTTCTCGCCGTATTTCGTGCCGCACGACGCGGGCGTGAAGATTCTCGGCGACACGACCGCGCGCGGCGTGCGCGTCGCGATCCTGACGAATTCGCTCGCCGCGACCGACGCGGTTGCGGTGCAGGCCGGCTACGGGCCGTACCGCGTGCCGCTGCTGCGGCACGGCGTCGAGCTGTACGAGTTCAAGGCGCAGCCCGGCCGGCAGCGTCCGCGCCTGTTCGGATCGCGCTCGCGCGCGAGCCTGCACGCGAAGGCGTACGTGATCGACCGGAAGATCCTCGTGATCGGCTCGATGAATCTCGATCCGCGTTCCGCGCACTTGAATACCGAACTGGCGCTCGTGATCCACAGTCCGGCGCTCGCGCAGCAGGTCGCGACGATCTTCGCGCGCGTGACGCAGCCGGACGAAAGCTATCGCGTGAGCCTCGCGACGCCGGCGGGCGGCGGCGCGCCCGAACTCGAGTGGACGGGCACGGACGACGGCCGGCCGACCACTTATCACGTCGATCCGCACGCGGGGCTGCTGCGCAACATGATGACCGGCGTCTTCATGCTGCTGCCGGTCGACGACCAGTTGTAAGGGCCGGAACGGCTCAGGCCAAACCCGCGATACCGGTGCGCGGGGAAAGGTGATATGGTTGTGTGCGCACCGATATGCGTATCGTGAAGACGTCGCCGGACGGCTCTCGCAATGCGGGGCCGGGGCGGTGACCGAACGACGCGCCGCATGAGCCGCGTGCGGCGCCAGGAGACGATGGACGATGCGCGCAGCCGCCCGCGCGGACGCGCACGCCCGCAACCGGAGTGCCCCATGCAACGTGTACCGAACCAGCCGTTTACGCGTCCCGCCCGCTTCTCCGAAGCCGAATGGCAGGCGCGCGTGCAGCTCGCGGCGGCCTACCGCATCTTCGATCATCTCGGCTGGACCGAGCTGATCTACAACCATATCTCGCTGCGCGTGCCGGGCGAGGACGGGCATTTCCTGATCAACCCGTTCGGGCTCCATTACCGCGAAGTGTGTGCGTCGAACCTTGTGAAGATCGACATCGACGGCAACGTGATCGGCCATTCCGACTGGCCGATCAATCCGGCCGGCTTCACGTTCCACAGCGCGATCCATGCGGCGCTGCCCGACGCGCACTGCGTGATGCACGTGCACACGACGCCCGCGATGGCCGTGTGCTGTTCGCGCGACGGCCTGTCGTTCTCGAATTTCTATTCGGCGCAGTTGTACGGGAAGATCGCGTATCACGACTTCGAGGGCATCACCGTGCATCTGGAGGAGGGGCGGCGCATCGTCGAGAGCGCCGGCGGGCGGCCCGTGCTGCTGCTGCGCAACCACGGGCCGGTGACGATCGGCGCGACGCTCGCGCAGACGTTCTCGCTGATGTGGCTGCTCAACCGCGCTTGCGAGGTGCAGGTTGCCACGCACGCGATCGGCGACGCGCTGCCGATCGCGCCGCCGGTGCTCGAAGCGTGCGTTCGCGATTCGCTGAATTTCGACCCGAAGCATGGCGCGGGGCAGGACGCGTTCGACGCGCTGCAGCGCATCGTCGATCGCATCGATCCCGGCTATCGCGCGTGACGCGGGGCGGCCGCGCGGCCGCTAGAAGCGGTAGCCGAGGCCGGCTTGGTGCGCGTCCTCGCGCCGCACGACAGGATGGGCAGCGCGATATTCGATGCGAAGGAGAAGCAGCGGAAATTGCTTCGTCATGCTTGTCATATGACGAATGCGGATTCACGTTGCGATGCCGGCATGCCACATCGCCAGGCCGCGCGGCGCACGCAAAAAAAACGCGGCCGGGTGGCCGCGTGAATACTCGCAGACTCCTTCGGACGAAGGAAACAAGCAACTGTGAGACGAAGTGTAGCGAAAGGCCGCGCGCGGATTCAGGCGTCAGGCTGCAAAGGTCTCTTCCAGGTTGACGCAGACTGACGCGATGCGTCGCGCGAGACGACCTGCCGTGCGCGGCGCGCCGATGGGCGTGCGGCGATTCGCGGCATGGCCGTTCGGAGGACTCCCGGATCGGCGGCGATCGACTACCATCATGTGTAGCGTCCCCGTTCGGGCGGCGTACAACGTCGTGCAAGGAGAGTCCATGCTCAAGCTGCGTTTGCTCCAGGTCGCGTTACTCGCGGGCGTGCTGGCCGCCGGCAGCGCCGCTGCCGAAACGGTGCGCCTGTCCGCCAGTCTTCAGCCGTCGAGCGAAGTGCCGCCGACGGCGACCAAGGGCTCGGGCGCCGTCGACGCCACCTACGACACGGCCAGCCGCACGCTGCAATGGATGGTGACTTACGAACACCTCACCGGCCCGGCGACGGCCGCGCACTTCCATGGGCCCGCGCCGGTCGGCCAGAACGCCGGCGTGCAGGTGCCGATTCCGAAGGACGAGCTCGCGAGCCCGATCAAGGGTTCGAAGGTGCTGACCGACGCGCAGGTCACCGACCTGATGGGCGGCAAGTGGTATTTCAACGTCCATACGAAGGAGCACCCGTCCGGGGAGATCCGCGGCCAGCTGATGCCGGCGAACTGAGCGCCGGCGTTTGATATAGAGGCTCCGTTCGAGCGGCGCGGTAACGATCGCACGTACCATCGTCACACTGTGATTAAGGAGTGCGTCCGATGAGTTGGCAAAGCAAGTTCGCCTGCTGGCTGCTGCGCCGGCAGTTCCGTCCCGAGACCACGCGCGAGGTGCTCGATCCCGCCCGCGCACGGCGCTTTACCGACCTGCGGATGGTCGTGCCGCGCCGTGCGCCGTCGGGCTACCGGCTGCGCGAATGCCATGGCGCGGGCGACGCGCCGCTGCGCGGCGAATGGCTCGAACGCACCGACGCGGGTGCGGGTCGCGCGCCCGGTCGCACGCTGCTGTACTTTCACGGCGGCGGCTATTACTTCTGTTCGACGAAGACCCACCGGCCGCTCGTGTTCGGCCTGACGAAGCGCGCGGGCGTGCGCTCGTTCTCGCTCGACTACCGGCTCGCGCCCGAAAACCGCTTCCCGGCCGCGCTCGACGATGCGCTGGCCGCGTACCGTCAACTGCTGGCGCTCGGCACGCCGCCCGAGTCGATCGTGCTCGGCGGCGATTCGGCCGGCGGCGGCCTCGCGCTCGCGACGCTCGTCGCGCTGCGCGATCGCGGCGAGCCGTTGCCGGCCGGCGCGATCCTGTTCTCGCCGTGGACCGACCTGGCCGGCACGGGCGATACGATGCGCACCAACGACGGCGCCGATCCGATGTTCGCCGGCGCTGCGCTGCCGAAGGCCGCGAAGCTGTACCTCGGCGACGCGCCGGCGACGCATCCGTACGCATCGCCGCTCTATGCGGATTTCGCGGGCCTGCCGCCGCTGTATATCCAGGTCGGCAGCACCGAGGTGCTGCTGGACGATTCGCGCCGTGTCGCGGAGAAGGCGAAGGCGGCCGGCGTGCCGGTCGAGATCGAGGTGTGGCCGGACATGCCGCACGTGTGGCAGCTTTACGCGCCGATGGTGCCGGAAGCGCGCGATGCGCTCGATCGCGCGGCCGCGTTCCTGCGCCGCGTCGCGGTCGAACGCGCGGTTCAGCGCGTCGGCGAGGCGTCGATCGCCTGATAGGCGGCCTGGACGGCCGCCGGGCCGTACTTGCGTTCGAGGCGGCGCACGGTGAAGTGGCCGTGCGCCATCTGCTGGAAGTGGTCGATGAACAGCGTGTTGACGGTCGCGCCGAGCACGGCGCCGATCGCCGGGATCGACTTCGCGGCCATCTGCTCGGTCACCTGCACCGAGAACCGCGATGCCACCGTCTGTACCAGCTTGAATACCGCCGCCGAGCTGTGCGCGGCGATGCCTTTCGTCGTGATGTCGGAAGACGCCTTCGAGATCGCCTGCGCGAGTGCGCCGCGCAGCACGAAATAGCCGAGATCGGCGTCCTCTTCCTGCTTGTCCGGGTTGCCGCCCATGCCGAGCACGGCCAGGCATTGCAACTGCGTATCCACTGACGCGAGATCCTCGCCCTCGCTGCGCGCGATGTCGCACACCGAGCGGAAGATCAGCGTGGTCGTCACCGGCAGCTCGACCGGCAGCGCGAGAAAGCCGAATGCGCCGCCCGCCGCGCCGGTTGTCGCGACCGCGAGCTTGTGCAGCAGGTTGCTGGGTTTCTCGGGCTCGGCGTCCGGCGCCTGCGGCTTGCCGAGCGTGCGCAGCGCGATGTTCAGGCACTTGCGCAGCGCGAGCTGCGTCGCATCGTTGATCTTGCCGGTCGCGAAATCAGGCAGCCGCGCGATCATCTTCTCGACCGGCGCGCCGAGCACGCCCGTCAGCTTCATCGTCAGCGACGGGCTTTCCAGCACCTGCTTCGCGCGCCGCAGCGCGTCCCGGTCCTCCGGCGACAGCGTTGTCGCTGGGGTGACTGAAATCGGTTCCATCATTCTCCTTGGCGGCCGGGGGGCGGTTTGACCGCCGCCGGCCTAGATTACTCCGACATGCTAGAATTTTGAGATTGTTTGACTCGTCAAAAGTTGCATCAACAAAAAATGGCCGTCCATACTGCCGCCCACCATTCGAGCGGGCAAGTCTTGCCGTTCCGCGAATCGCTGCTGGCGATGATCGGGATCTCGTTCGTCACCATGCTCGTCGCGCTCGACCAGACCGTCGTCGGCACCGCGCTGCCGACCATCGTCGCCGAGTTGAGGGGCTTCGACCTGTACGCGTGGGTCGCGACCTCGTACCTGCTCAGTTCCGTGATCACGGTGCCGATCTTCGGCCGCCTCGGCGACTACTACGGCCGCAAGCCGTTCGTGATCGTGTCGATCGTCGTGTTCACCGGTGCGTCCGTGCTGTGCGGGATGGCCAACGACATGCTGACCCTCGTGCTCGCGCGCGGGCTGCAGGGGATCGGCGGCGGGATGCTGGTCGGCACCGCGTTCGCGTGCATTCCCGACCTGTTCCCCGATTCGGTCGTGCGGCTGCGCTGGCAGGTGCTGATGAGCTCGGCCTTCGGCATCGCGAACGCGGTCGGCCCGTCGCTCGGCGGCGTGCTGACCCAGTCGTTCGGCTGGCGCTCGGTGTTCTACGTGAACCTGCCGGTCGGCCTGCTGTCGCTGCTGTTCGTGTGGCGCTACCTGCCGCACCTGCGCCACGTCGAGCACGATCGCAAGATGCGGCTCGACTGGCCGGGCGCGCTGCTGATCGCGCTGTCGCTCGGCGCGCTGCAGCTGTTCGTCGAATGGCTGCCGAAGTACGGCGTTGCGAGCTGGGCGTCGCTGCTGCTCGTCGTCGCGGTCGCGGCCGGCATCGGCCTGTGGCACTGGGAGAAGCGCTGCGCGCAGCCGATTCTGCCGTTCGACATGTTCGGCAACCGCGCGCTGTCGGCGCTGTTCGTGCTCGCGATCCTCGCCGGCTTCTCGATGTTCTCGCTGCTGTTCTACGCGCCGCTGCTGTTCCAGGGCGGCTTCGGGATGTCGCCGAAGGAGGCCGGGCTCGTGATCACGCCGCTCGTCGTGTTCATCACGATCGGCAGCATCATGAACGGCCGCGTCGTGACGCGCATCCGCAATCCGAACGCGATGCTGCACGTCGGCTTCGTGCTGTTCGCGATCGCATGCGCGGGCATCGTCGTGTCGACGCACACGACGCCGACCTGGATGCTGATGGCGCTGATGGTCGCGGGCGGCATCGGGCTCGGCTTCGTGCTGCCGAACCTCACGGTATTCGCACAGCAGGCGGCCGGCCGCGAACATCTCGGCATCGCGACGGCGCTGCTGCAGTCGCTGCGGATGGTCGGCGGGATGATCGGCACCGCGCTGACGGGCACGCTCGTCAACCAGATGTATTCTGGCGGCGTGCGCAATGCACTCGCGGCCGACCATGCGATGCAGTGGCATGCGCAGCTCGCCGATCCGCAGATCCTGATCGACCGGGCGGCGCAGGGCGGTCTCGTCGCGGAGCTGACGCGCGCCGGGCATAATGGCGCGCTGCTGCTGGAAGCGGCCCGCGAATCGCTCGTCGGCGCGATTCACCTGGGCGTCGCGATGGCGGCCGTCGTCGCGGTGGTGTCGGTATGGCAGTGCCGCCGCGTGCCGCCGATCGCGCTGCGGCGCAAGATCGAGCCGCACGTCGCGGCCGATTAACGATTCAACGATTCACCGGAAACGAAATCAGCGCATGGAAGAACAGGACCGCGTCGCGATCTTGCAGCAATTCGGACGCACGTATCGCGCGTTCATGACCGCGTTCGAAGCGCACGTCGGGCAGCCGATGCCGCGCTGGCGCATCATGGTCGCGTTGCACACGATGGGCGGACATTCGTCGCAGAAGAAGCTCGTCGAAGTGCTGCGCATCGATCCGGGCGCGCTCACGCGCCAGTTGAAGTCGCTCGACGCGCTCGGCTGGATCGAGCGCGAGTCCGACGCACGCGACAACCGCGTGACCAACGTGACGCTGACGGACGACGGCCGCGCAGCGTTCGACGCGTGCCTGCCGCGCCGCAAGGCGTTTCTCGAACAGACGGTGGCGCAGTTGCCGGACGACGTGCTGAATGCGCTGTCGGGCGCGCTGGCGATGCTGGAATCGCGGATCGCGGACGTCGGTTCGACGCCGGTCGCACGCTGAGGCGCGGGCAGGCGCGTACGTCGCGTCGGCGACCGATTGCGACCGGCAAGCGGGCATGAAATCCCGCCGCCGGCCGGCGCTTCATCTCATCTCAATTCACTTCAGGTTCACAGCTCGATGCGCGTGCCCAGCAGCGCGAGGAACTGCGCGAGCCATGCCGGATGCGCGGGCCACGCGGGTGCGGTGACGAACGGCGCGTCGGTCACGGCCGCGTCGACCGGGATGTCCGCGTATTCGCCGCCCGCGAGCTTCACCTCGGGCGCGCAGGCCGGGTAGGCCGAGATGCGCTTGCCGCGGATCACGTCGGCGGCCGCGAGCAGTTGCGCCGCGTGGCAGATCGCGGCGATCGGCTTGCCGGCCGCAGCGAACTCGCGCACGAGCGAAATCACCTTCGGGTCGAGTCGCAGATATTCGGGCGCACGGCCGCCCGCGATTGCGAGCGCGTCGTAGCGCGATGCGTCGACGTCGTCGAACGCCGCGTTCAGCGTGAACTGGTGGCCGGGCTTTTCGGTGTAGGTCTGGTCGCCCTCGAAATCGTGGATCGCGGTCTTGATCTTGTCTCCCGCTCGCTTGCCGGGGCAGACTGCGTCGACGTGATGGCCGACGGCCTGCAGCGCCTGGAACGGCACCATCGTTTCGTAGTCTTCGGCGAAATCGCCGGTCAGGAACAGGATCTTCTTCGCGGCCATGGCTTTCTCCAGTGAAGCAGCGTTGAGGGCCCGCTCGCGCCGCGTGCGGCAGACCGACGCAACGGCCGCGAGGAGCCCCGAGGACGAAAGCGCAGTGTACTCCGGCAGATTGAAGCGCGCGTGACGACCGCCCCGCGCGAGCGGCGGGGCGGCGCGCGCAACGTGCGTCAGAAGAACGTTTCGACCACTTCCGTCACGCGGAACTGCGGATCGAGCACGAGTACCTGGCGCCACTTGTCGAACGTCAGGCACGGGTGCGAGATGTCGAACGCGACCATGTCGCCGACCTTCACGTCGGCGCCCGGCGGGATCTGCAGGTATGCGTGCTGGTCCATCATCCCGGTGACGGCCCAGCCTTCGGTGGCGGCGACGTCGCGCGGCGCGGTGTCGCGGCCCGGGCGGAAGTGGCGCGCCGGCTCGGGCAGGCCCGCGTCGAACGCCGCGTCGCGCTTGCCGAGCGCGACGATCGCGCGATTCTGCTCCGGCACCGACTGTACGTACGCCCACAGCTGCAGTGCGGGCAGCAGCCCTTCGCCCATCGTGCGTGCGATCGGGTTGCGCGCGAACACGTCGGTCTGCGCCTTCTTGTAGATGCCGACATCGTGCGTCAGGTAGCAGCCCGGACGCAGCACGACTTCCGCGAAGCCTGCGTCGGACGCCTTCGCGAATTCTTCCGCGACCACGTCGTACCACGCCGAACCGGCGCCGGACAGGATCGCCGGCGTGCGCGCGAAGCGGCCGGCGTCGGCCAGCTGGCGCGTGAGCGCGACCGCGTCCTGCAGGAACGCGCGGATCTCGCCTTCCTCCTTCAGCACGCCTTCGTAGAGTTCGATGCCGGCCAGCTTCAGCGTGTCCGGATAGCGCGCGAGCGCGGCGAGCACGGCCTCGCGCTGCGCGGCGTCGCGCACGCCCGCGCGGCCGCCCGGCACGCCGAGCTCGAGCAGCACGTTCAGCGTTTTCTTCGCGTCGCCGAAGAAGCGGCCGAGCTGGTCGACGCCCTCGGCGGAATCGACGAGACAGAAGAATTCGAAGTCGGGATCGGACAGCAGCCCGGCGATGATCGTCATGTTCTGGCGGCCGACGAGCTGGTTCGCGAGCAGCACGCGCCGCACGCCGCCGTGATACGCGGCCTGCGTCTGGTGCGCGGTCGCGAGCGTGATGCCCCACGCGCCCGCATCGAGCTGGCGGCGGAACAGTTGCGGCGCCATCGTCGTCTTGCCGTGCGGCGCGAACTTGACGCCATACCGCTGGACGAAGGCCTGCATCCAGTTCAGGTTGTGTTCGATGCGATCCTCGTAAAGCACGGCAGCCGGCAGGCTGACGTCTTCCGTGAGCAGGTTCCACTCGAGGCGGCCCGCGTCGCCGAGCGGCACGCTGGCGCTCGGCAGGTTGCCGAGGCCCTTGCCGAAAGGATCGATCGTCGCTTCCTGATAGTTTGTAACTTTCATGTCATCCCGCTCCATCATCACTATGCATTGCACTGAAGTTGACATGCCGATGGTACAGAAAGTAGCATCGGCGCGGTGATGTTATTTAGTAACATCAAGCTTCGAACCCTTTTCAGCAGATGAATACGCCCGCCACCCCGTCCGCTCCGCTCGCGGCCGAGCCTCATCCGGCTTCGGCCGCCCCGCCGGTCCTCGACATCGTCGCGAGGATCGCCGAATGCGCGCCCGAGCTGCGCGAAGCCGAGCGCAAGGTTGCCGCGTTCATCCTCGCCGATCTCGCGCGCGCCGCGCATGCGAGCATCGGCGCGCTCGCGCGCGACGCGGAGGTCAGCGCCGCGACGGTCACGCGTTTCGCGAAGGCCGTCGGCTGCCGCGACGTGCGCGAACTGAAGGTGCTCGTTGCGCAGGCGGCGGCCGTCGGCCAGCGTTTTCTGGTGCCGTCCGACGATGTACCGACCGCCGACGCGAGCCCCGCGTCGGTCGTCTACGACGAGATCCGCGTGGCGCTCGCGCACAACCACCAACTGCTGCGCAACACGTCGTTCGACGCGGCGGCCGACCTGCTTGCCGGCGCGAAGATGATCTATGTGTACGGGCAGGGCGGCGGCTCGACCATGCTCGCCGACGAGCTGCGCTTCCGGCTCGTGCGTTTCGGCCGGCCGGTCGCGAGCTACCAGGACAGCCTGCTGCAGCGGATGGTGTCCGCGACGCTGTCGCGCGACGCAGTCGTCGTCGCGCTGTCGGTGAGCGGGCGCGTGCCCGAGCTGCTCGAGAGCTGCCGCCTCGCGAAACGCTACGGCGCGAAGCTGATCGCGATCACCGCGCCGGCTTCGCCGCTCGCGAAGCTCGCCGACCACCTGATCCCGGTCGTCGCGTTCGAAACCGATTTCATTTACAAGCCGTCGACATCGCGCTACGCGATGATGATGGCGATCGACGTGCTCGTCACCGGAGTCGCGCTGCGGCTCGGCGATGCGGGCCGAGAATCGCTGCGCCGCATCAAGCATGCGCTCGATGCGCATCGCGGCGGCGGAGACCGTCAACCGGTAGGAGACTGACCATGCATTCGCATCCCGAAGCCGCCGATACGCTGATCGTCGGCGCGCAGTTGTACGACGGCACCGGCGCACCGCCCGTCACGCGCGACGTCGCGATCCGCAACGGCGTGATCGCGGCGATCGGCAACCTGTCGAACTGGCTCGCCGAGACCGTCGTCGATGCGAACGGCCGCGCGCTCGCGCCGGGCTTCGTCGACGTGCACACGCACGACGACACGCACGTGATCCGTGCGCCGCAGATGCTGCCGAAGATCTCGCAGGGCGTGACGACCGTGATCGTCGGCAACTGCGGGATCAGCGCGTCGCCGGTGACGCTCGCGGGCGATCCGCCCGATCCGATGAACCTGCTCGGCGAGCGCGGCGCGTTCCAGTACCCGACCTTCGCCGACTACGTCGCGGCCGTGAACGACGCGCGTCCGGCCGTGAACGTCGCGGCGCTCGTCGGCCACACGGCGCTGCGCAACAACCAGATGGACCGCCTCGACCGCGCGGCGACCGGCGGCGAGATCGCCGCGATGCGCGCGCAGCTCGAGGAGGCACTCGCGAACGGCGCGCTCGGCTTGTCGTCGGGCCTCGCGTACGGTTCCGCGTTCGCGGCGCCGACCGAGGAAGTGATGGCGCTCGCCGAGCCGCTCGCGAATGCGGGCGCGCTGTACACGACGCACATGCGCACCGAGTTCGACGCGATCCTCGACGCGATGGACGAGGCGTATCGCGTCGGTCGCCATGCGCAGGTGCCGGTCGTGATCTCGCACCTGAAATGCGCGGGCCCGTCGAACTGGGGGCGTAGCACCGAAGTGCTCGAGTCGCTCGAGGGCGCGCGCCGCTACCAGCCGGTCGGCTGCGACTGCTATCCGTACAGCCGCAGCTCGTCGACGCTCGACCTGAAGCAGGTGACGGGCGACATCGACATCACGATCACGTGGTCGGAGCCGCACCCGGAAGTCGCGGGCAAGCTGCTGAAGGCGATCGCGGCCGACTGGGGCGTGACCGAGCAGGAAGCCGCGCAGCGCATCCGCCCGGCGGGCGCCGTGTACCACAACATGTCCGAGGACGACGTGCGGCGGATCCTGTCGCACCCCGCGACGATGGTCGGCTCGGACGGCCTGCCGAACGATCCGCTGCCGCACCCGCGGCTGTGGGGCGCGTTTCCGCGCGTGCTCGGCCATTACGTGCGCGACACGAACCTGCTGCCGCTCGAGGAGGCGATCCGCAAGATGACGTCGCTGTCCGCGCGCCGCTACGGGATCGCGCGGCGCGGCGAGGTGCATGTGGGCTATCACGCGGATCTCGTGCTGTTCGATCCGGCGCGCGTGATCGACGCCGCGACGTTCGAGAAGCCGCAGCAGCCCGCGCACGGGATCGATGCCGTGTGGGTGAATGGCGTGCTGACCTACGAGAACGGCCAGCCGACCGGCGAGCGCGCCGGCGGCTTCGTCGCGCGCGGCGAGCGCGTGCCGGTGGGCGCCGAGGCTGCGTTCTGAGTCCGGACGCGGCGATTGTCCCGATCTTCGCGTGTGCCGCTGCCGGCGCGCGCATCCGCAACCGAGCGTTGCACGGGATCCGGGGCGGTGCTGAAGCGCCGGCCCGGGTCGACAAAACAAGGAGTGAAACGATGAAGCGATATGGCGTAGGCGAAGCGAAGGGTACCGGCGGCCAGGTGATGCCGTTCGCACGTGCGGTCGAGGCCGACGGCTGGCTGTACGTGTCGGGCCAGACGCCGATGGTGAACGGCGAGGTCGTCGAAGGCGGGATCGTCACGCAGTCGAAGCAGACGATCGAGAACGTGATCGCGATCCTGAAGGAAGCCGGCTACGGCCTCGAGCACGTCGTGCGCTGCGGCGTGTGGCTCGACGATGCGCGCGATTTCGCGTCGTTCAACAAGGTGTTCGTGTCGTACTTCGGCGAGCATCCGCCGGCGCGCGCGTGCGTGCAGTCGAGCATGGTCATCGACTGCAAGGTCGAGGTCGACTGCATCGCTTACAAGGCGCCGGCGAAGTAACCCCGCAACGGCGAGCCGATACGCAACGGGCTCGGCGCATTCATTTGCGCCGGGCCCGTTTTGTCATGTGCCGCACGATTGCGTTGAGAGGAAAAACATGGAATGGGCTGCGCTGGCGCCGGAGCTGGTCTGCACGGATCTTGCCGGAAGCGTTCGCTTCTATCGTGACGTGCTGGGATTCCGGATCCGCTTCGAGCGTCCGGAAGACGGATTCGCATACATCGAGATCGGCCCGGCCCAGCTCATGCTTGAACAGCACCGTCCGGAGAGCTGGCTGACGGGCCCGCTGGAACCGCCGTTCGGCCGTGGGATCAATCTGCAGATCGAGGTCGATTCGCTCGAACCCATTCACGCCCGGATCCGCGCCGCAGGCGTGGCGCTGTTCGTCGAGCCGCGCACTTCCTGGTATCGGCAGGACGACATCGAGCATGGCCAGATCGAGATGCTGGTGCAGGACCCCGACGGTTACCTGCTGCGCCTGGTGGAAATCCTCCCGGAGCGGCCGCTGCAAGGATGACCCCGGGCAGTCCGCCGTCCGGGATGCCGTGGCCCGCCGTTGAGAGGGGGCGCTCGCTCACTGCCGCGCCGTCCGCGCGTTGTCCGGCATCGGCTGGTTGTAGTTCGTGCGGAACGGGTTGATGTCGAGCCCGCCGCGGCGCGTGTAACGCGCGTACACCGCGAGCTTCACCGGTTTGCACGCATGCAGGATGTCGAGGAAGATCCGCTCGACGCACTGCTCGTGAAAGCCCGTGTGATTGCGGAACGAGATGATGTAGCGCAGCAGGCCGGCATGGTCGATCTGCGGCCCGACGTAGTGGATCTGCACGCTGCCCCAGTCGGGCTGACCGGTGACCGGGCAGTTCGAGCGCAGCAGGTCCGACACGAGCGTCTCCTCGACCGGCGCTTCGTTCTCGGCGGCCGACAGCAGCGACGGATCGGGTTCGTACACGTCGGTGTCGAGATCGAGCCGGTCGAGCGACAGCCCGTCGAGCTCGTCCATTTCCAGCTTGCCGAAATCGTGCGCCGACACGAGCTGCACGGCGACGCTCGCGCCGCATGCGGCCGACACGTCGCGCTTCAGCGTGTCGCGCACCGCGTCGATCGAGTCGAACTTCGACTGCGCGAACGAGCCGAGATACAGCTTGAACGACTTCGATTCGACGATGTTCGGCGATTCGGCCGGCACGTAGAAGGTCGCGACCGCGACCTGCGGCTTGCCGCGCGCGTTGAGCCACGACAGTTCGTACGCGTTCCAGATGTCGGTGCCGAAGAACGGCAGCGCCGACGCGATGCCGAGCTGCTCGCGCGCGCCCGCGCGCGGGATCGGGAACAGCAGCGACGCATCGTACCGGGCTGCGTAGACGGTGGCCTTGCCGAGCGGGGAATGTTCGGGATTCATTGCGCGACGCCTTTACGACAGGAAGAGGCGGTAAGCCGGGTTGGCGCTCTCTTCGACATACGGATAGCCGAGTGCCGCGAGGAAGCCCTCGAACTCGGCGCGATCGGCCTGCGGCACCTGCAGCCCGACGAGGATCGAGCTGTAGTCCGCGCCCTGGTTGCGGTAGTGGAACAGGCTGATGTTCCAGTCCGGCGCCATCGACGACAGGAACTTCATCAGCGCGCCCGGCCGCTCCGGGAATTCGAAGCGGAACAGGCGCTCGTCGAGCGCGAGCGGCGAGCGGCCGCCGACCATGTAGCGGATATGTTCCTTCGACAGCTCGTCGTGCGTCAGGTCGACGGTCTTGAAGCCGTGCGACTCGAAGTTCGCGGCGATCTCCGCCGATTCGCCGCGCCGGCGGATCTGCACGCCGACGAAGATATGCGCGGACTGTGCGTCGGCGATCCGGTAGTTGAACTCGGTGACGTTGCGGTCGCCGACGAGCGAGCAGAAGCGCTTGAAGCTGCCGCGCTCCTCGGGGATCGTGACCGCGAACACGGCTTCGCGCGCCTCGCCGACCTCCGCGCGTTCGGCGACGAAGCGCATCCGGTCGAAATTCATGTTCGCGCCGGACGTGACCGCGACGAGCGCCTGGTTCTCGATCCCCTCGCGTTCCGCGTACAGCTTCGCGCCCGCGACCGCGAGCGCGCCGGACGGCTCGAGCACGCTGCGGGTATCCTGGAACACGTCCTTGATCGCCGCGCACAGTGCGTCGGTGTCGACGGTCACGACGTCGTCCAGGTATTCGCGGCACAGCCGGAAGGTTTCCTCGCCGACGAGCTTCACCGCGGTGCCGTCCGCGAACAGGCCGACCTCGGTCAGCTCGATGCGTTCACCGGCCTTCAGCGACTGCGCCATCGCGCACGAATCCTCGGCCTGCACGCCGATCACCTTGATCTCCGGGCGCACGGCCTTCACGTATGCGGCGACGCCGGACGCGAGGCCGCCGCCGCCGATCGGCACGAAGATCGCGTGGATCGGGCCCTGGTGCTGGCGCAGGATCTCCATCGCGATGGTGCCCTGGCCGGCGATCACGTAAGGATCGTCGAACGGGTGGACGAACGTGAGGCCGCGCTCTTCCTGCACCTTGACCGCATGCGCGTACGCGTCGCTGTACGACTCGCCGGCCTGGATCACCTCGACGCCCGGGCCGCCGTGCGCGCGCACCGCGTCCACTTTCACCTGCGGCGTCGTGATGGGTACGACGATCACCGCCTTGACGCCCATCCGGGCCGCCGAGAACGCGACGCCCTGCGCGTGATTGCCGGCCGACGCGGTAATCACGCCGCGCGCAAGCGCGTCGGCCGGAATGTGCGCCATCTTGTTGTACGCGCCGCGCAGCTTGAACGAAAACACCGGCTGGTTGTCCTCGCGCTTCAGGTAAACGGCATTGCGCAGCCGGGCCGACAGGTTGCGGGCGGGTTCGAGTTCCGTCTCGATCGCGACGTCGTAGACGCGCGCGGTGAGGATTTTCTTCAGGTAATCGTGGGATGCCATGGGCGCTCGCGTGCAGTGCGGAAGCAGACGGTAAAGGATCAATGATAGCGCCAAGGGTCCGCCCGCATGCAAGCGGCATGCCGGGCGAGCGGTCGCGGGGCGGCGCGGGCGGTGCATTCGCGACGCCGGGCGTCCCGTTTTTACCGGTTTAACCGCGCGGTTACCGACCGGACGGGCGGCGAATGATCGCACGAATCCGCGCCGAACCAAGCCTGGCGCGGCTTGCGGGGATAGCCCCACGACCTGTCCGGCGTGTCACGCATGGCCCGATCATGGGTTAGAATTCCGTTTTGAATCAAGGATCGGAAGATGCAGAGGCACCCTCGGATCGCCCCGTTGAAGCCGACGCCGCGCGCAGCCAGCCCCGCGGCGGAACGGCACGCGCGCCGCGCGCGATCGTGCTGATGGTTCCGAGTGCCGCCAGGCCCTGTCGCCGGCCAGGAGGGGCGAATCAACGCCCGCTCCGGCCCCATGAAGGACAGCCGCGCGCCTGGTAACAGAACAGATTTCCCCAAGATTGCGCCCACGCGCTTGCCGACGCCCGTGCACGGGGTATCGGCCCTCCGAGTCGTCCGAACATGAACGCACCACAAGTTTTCGATCCGAATGGCGCGGCCGCGGCCGCCGCCGTCGCCGCCGACCCCGCGCCCCGGTTGCGCGAGATTCCCTACAACTACACGTCCTTCTCGGATCGCGAGATCGTGATCCGCCTGCTCGGCGAAGAGGCGTGGTCGGTGCTCGACGAACTGCGCGCCGAACGCCGTACGGGTCGCTCGGCACGGATGCTGTATGAAGTGCTCGGCGATATCTGGGTCGTGCGCCGCAATCCGTACCTGCAGGACGACCTGCTCGACAACCCGAAGCGCCGCGCGCTGCTGATCGAGGCGCTGAACCACCGCCTGACCGAGATCGGCAAGCGCCGCAGCGCGGATCTCACCGCGCACCGCGACGACGCGGGCCGCGAGCGCGCGGTGCGCGTCGAGATGCTCGAAGCCGCCGCGCAGCGCGCGGTCAACGAGTTCGCCGACGAATTCGCGAAAATGGCCGACCTGCGCCGCCGCGCGACCAAGGCGCTCGGCCGCTGCACGCAGAAGGACAACATCCGCTTCGACGGGCTGTCGCGCGTGTCGCACGTCACCGACGCGACCGACTGGCGCGTCGAATACCCGTTCGTCGTGCTGACGCCCGATACCGAAGCCGAGATCGCGGGCCTGATCAAGGCCTGCTTCGAGCTCGGCCTGACGGTAATCCCGCGCGGCGGCGGCACCGGCTACACGGGCGGCGCGGTGCCGCTCACGCCGTTCTCCGCGGTGATCAACACCGAGAAGCTGGAACAGCTCGGCGCGGTCGAGCTGACGGAGCTGCCGGGCGTCGCGCACAAGGTGCCGACGATCTTCTCCGGCGCGGGCGTCGTCACGCGCCGCGTGACCGAGGCGGCCGAGGCGGCCGGCTACGTGTTCGCGGTCGATCCGACTTCGCTCGACGCGTCGTGCATCGGCGGCAACGTCGCGATGAACGCGGGCGGCAAGAAGGCCGTGCTGTGGGGCACCGCGCTCGACAACCTGGCCTGGTGGCGGATGGTCGACCCGGACGGCAACTGGCTCGAAGTCACGCGCCACGAGCACAACCAGGGCAAGATCCACGACATCGCGGTCGCGCGCTTCGAGCTGAAATGGTTCGACGGCGCATACGCGCCGGGCGAGAAGCTGCTGCGCACCGAGATGCTCGAGATCGAAGGCCGCCGGTTCCGCAAGGAAGGGCTCGGCAAGGACGTGACCGACAAGTTCCTCGCCGGCCTGCCGGGCGTGCAGAAGGAAGGCTGCGACGGGCTCATCACGTCCGCGCGCTGGGTGCTGCACAAGATGCCCGCGCACACGCGCACCGTCTGCCTCGAATTCTTCGGCCAGGCGCGCGAGGCGATCCCGAGCATCGTCGAAATCAAGGACTACCTGTTCGAAACGTCGAAGCAGGGCGGCGCGATCCTTGCGGGCCTCGAGCACCTCGACGAGCGCTACCTGCGCGCGGTCGGCTACGCGACCAAGAGCAAGCGCAATTCGTTCCCGAAGATGGTGCTGATCGGCGACATCGTCGGCGACGATGCGGATGCGGTCGCGCACGCGACGTCCGAAGTGATCCGGATGGCGAACGGCAAGAGCGGCGAGGGCTTCGTCGCGGTCAGCGCGGAGGCGCGCAAGCGCTTCTGGCTCGACCGCAGCCGCACGGCCGCGATCGCGAAGCACACGAACGCGTTCAAGATCAACGAGGACGTCGTCATCCCGCTGAACCGGATGGGCGAGTACACCGACGGCATCGAGCGGATCAACATCGAGCTGTCGCTGAAGAACAAGCTGCAGCTCGTCGACGCGCTCGAAGCGTTCTTCCGCGGCGGCAACCTGCCGCTCGGCAAGACCGACGACGCAAACGAGATTCCGAGCGCCGAGCTGCTCGAGGATCGTGTCCAGCAGGCGCTGGAGCTGCTCAGGCGCGTGCGCGCGCGCTGGGAATTCGTGCGCGACCGGCTCGACCAGCCGCTGCGCGAGGCGCAGCACTATCTCGTGCAGCTCGGCTATGAGGCGCTGGCCGAGAAGTTCGCGGATCGCGCGGACGAGCAGCCGGGCGCGACCGTGTTCCACATCACGCAGGACCGCACGGTCCGCATCTCGTGGAAGCAGGAGATCCGCGCCGAGCTGCGCGCGATCTTCAACGGCGGCGCGTTCAAGCAGATCCTCGACGAAGCGCAGGCGATCCACAAGCAGGTGCTGCGCGGCCGCGTGTTCGTCGCGCTGCACATGCACGCCGGCGACGGCAACGTCCACACGAACATCCCGGTCAACTCCGACAACTACGAGATGCTGCAGGACGCGCACGCGTCGGTTGCACGCATCATGAAGCTCGCGCGCTCGCTCGACGGCGTGATCTCCGGCGAGCACGGGATCGGCATCACGAAGCTCGAGTTCCTGACCGACGACGAGATCGCCGAATTCCGCGCGTACAAGCAGCGCGTCGACCCGAACGGCCGCTTCAACAAGGGCAAGCTGCTCGACGGCGCCGATCTTCGCAACGCGTACACGCCGAGCTTCGGGCTGATGGGCTACGAGTCGCTGATCATGCAGCAGTCCGACATCGGCGCGATCGCCGATTCGGTGAAGGACTGCCTGCGCTGCGGCAAGTGCAAGCCGGTGTGCGCGACCCACGTGCCGCGCGCGAACCTGCTGTACAGCCCGCGCAACAAGATCCTCGCGACGTCGCTGCTGGTCGAGGCGTTCCTGTACGAGGAACAGACGCGCCGCGGCGTATCGATCAAGCACTGGGACGAGTTCAACGACGTGGCCGACCACTGCACGGTGTGCCACAAGTGCGCGACGCCGTGCCCGGTGAAGATCGACTTCGGCGACGTGACGATGAACATGCGCAACCTGTTGCGCAAGATGGGCAAGAAGAAATTCAACGCCGGCAATGCGGCGGGCATGTTCTTCCTGAACGCGACCAATCCGCAGACGATCAACATTGCGCGCGGCGTGATGATGGGCGTGGGCTACAAGGTACAGCGCTTCGCGAATGACATGCTGAAGAAGGTCGTGGCGAAGCAGACGCAGCATCCGCCGGCGACCGTCGGCAAGCCGCCGGTGGTCGAACAGGTGATCCACTTCGTCAACAAGAAGATGCCGGGCAACCTGCCGAAGAAGACGGCGCGCGCGCTGCTCGACATCGAGGACAACAAGATCGTGCCGATCATCCGCAACCCGAAGTCGACGACCGTCGATTCGGAGGCGGTGTTCTACTTCCCGGGCTGCGGTTCCGAGCGGCTGTTCTCGCAGGTCGGCCTGGCGACGCAGGCGATGCTGTGGGAAGCGGGCGTGCAGACGGTGCTGCCGCCGGGCTACCTGTGCTGCGGCTATCCGCAGCGCGGCTCGGGCCAGTACGACAAGGCCGAGAAGATCGTCACGGACAACCGCGTGCTGTTCCACCGCGTCGCGAACACGCTGAACTACCTCGACATCAAGACGGTCGTCGTGTCGTGCGGCACCTGCTACGACCAGCTCGCGGGCTACGAATTCGACAAGATCTTCCCCGGCTGCCGGATCATCGACATCCACGAGTTCCTGCTCGAGAAGGGGATGAAGCTCGACGGCGTGACGGGCACGCGCTACATGTATCACGACCCGTGCCATACGCCGATCAAGACGATGGACCCGGTCAAGCTCGTCAACGAGCTGATGGGCGCGGAGAAGGACGGCTACAAGATCGAGAAGAACGACCGTTGCTGCGGCGAATCGGGCACGCTCGCGGTCACGCGCCCGGACGTGTCGACGCAGGTCCGCTTCCGCAAGGAAGAGGAAATCCGCAAGGGCGCGGCGAAGCTGCGCAGCATCCCGGTCGTCGCCGACGGCGCGAGCGCACCGGCGCCGGCCGCGAACGCCGGCCCGGACGTGAAGATCCTGACGAGCTGCCCGTCGTGCCTGCAGGGCCTGTCGCGCTACAACGAGGATGCGAACATCGAGGCCGACTACATCGTGGTCGAGATCGCGCGCCAGGTGCTCGGCGAGAACTGGATGGCCGATTATGTCGCACGTGCGAACCATGGCGGGATCGAGCGCGTGCTGGTCTAATGCGGGCATGACGACCGCCCGACCGGGCTTGGGATGAGAGCGGGCGCCGGCGCCGATGCGCGGGCGCCCGCCCACATGGGAGCGACGATGGAATGCGTGTTTTGCCGTGAAGACGGCGGCGAGCTGCTCTGGCGGGACGATGCGCTGCGCGTCGTGCTGGCAACGGGCGAGCACGACTACCCGGGCTTCTGCCGGGTGATCTGGGGTGCGCACGTGGCCGAGTTTTCCGATCTCGGCGAGCCCGAGCGGGCACACCTGATGCGCGTGGTCTATGCGGTCGAGCGGGCCGTGCGCCGCGTGATGCAGCCGAACAAGGTGAATCTCGCGAGCCTCGGCAACATGGTGCCGCACGTGCACTGGCACGTGATCCCGCGCTTCTCGAACGACGCCCATTTCCCGCAGCCCGTGTGGGCGCCGCGCCAGCGCGGCGTGTCCGAGGCGCTGCTGCGCACGCGCGCCGCTCAGGCCTCGCTGCTGCACAATGCGGTGCGCGAGGAAATTCAACGAACGACCGATTCGAGGCAGCCATGAGCGGTTTGACTTCCAAGACGCCGATTCCGTCCGGCGTCGTCGTGCACGCGGTATCGCGCGTGCTCGAATTGCAGTACCCGAACGGCGACAGCTACCGGATTCCGTTCGAGCTGATGCGCGTCTATTCGCCGTCGGCCGAGGTGCGCGGCCACGGGCCCGGCCAGGAGACGCTGCAGACGGGCAAGCGCGAGGTGACGATCACCGCGCTCGAAGGCGTCGGCAACTATGCGCTGCAGCCGACGTTCTCCGACGGCCATTCGACCGGCATCTACTCGTGGGACCTGCTGTACGAACTGGCGACGCAGCAGGACGCGCTGTGGCGCGACTATTTCGACAAACTGAAGGCGGCGGGCGCCGATCGCGACGCCCCGATGCAGGCGGCCGCGGCGCCGCACGGCCACTGCCACTGAAATCGACGGCGCCCGCTCGGCGCCGTCTTGCCATTTACTGAGGATCAACGCGATGAGCAAAACCCACTTCGGCTTCGAAAGCGTCGAGGAAAACGAAAAAGCGAAGAAAGTGGCGGGTGTGTTCCATTCGGTCGCGAGCAACTACGATCTGATGAACGACCTGATGTCGGCGGGCATGCACCGCGCGTGGAAGGCGTTCACGATCGCACAGGCGAACGTGCGCCCCGGCTTCAAGGTGCTCGATATCGCGGCCGGCACCGGCGACCTGACCAAGTCGTTCGCGAAGGCGGCCGGGCCGACGGGCGAGGTCTGGCACACGGACATCAACGAATCGATGCTGCGCGTCGGCCGCGACCGGCTGCTCGACAAGGGCATCGTGACGCCGTCGCTGCTGTGCGACGCGGAGAAAACTCCCTTTCCGGACAACTACTTCGACGTCGTCACGGTCGCGTTCGGGCTGCGCAACATGACGCACAAGGACGCCGCGCTGGCGGAAATGCGCCGCGTGACGAAGCCCGGCGGCCGCGTGATGGTGCTGGAATTCTCGAAAGTCTGGGATCCGCTGAAAAAAGCGTACGATCTGTATTCTTTCAAAGTATTACCGTGGCTTGGCGACAAGTTCGCGAAAGATGCTGAAAGTTACCGGTATCTTGCTGAATCTATCCGGATGCACCCCGATCAGGACACGCTGAAGACGATGATGGAACAAGCGGGCCTCGATGCCGTCAAATATTACAATTTGTCAGGTGGCGTGGTAGCTTTACACATGGGAACCAAGTACTAAGGGGTTCTTCCCATACATTTGTCTTACATCTGGAGAAAGTGATGTCCGAATCGCGTTCGTTGTTCAACCGTAGCAAGCCGTCGAAGCCGTGGGCTCGACGGGTCGGCACGCTGCTGATGGTCGGCCTGCTCACGGCCGGCACGTTCGCGTCGCTCGACGCCGAAGCCAGGCGCATGGGGGGCGGGCGCAGCATCGGCCGCCAGAATTCCACCGTCACGCAGCGCCAGGCCACGCCGCCCGCGCAGCAGCCGATGCAGCAGGCCGCGCCGTCGCAGGCGCAGCGTGCCAACCCGGCCGCGCCCGCGCCGGCCGCACAGCCCAACCGCTCGCGCTGGCTCGGGCCGATCGCCGGCCTCGCGGCCGGTCTCGGCATCGCGGCGCTGCTGTCGCACTTCGGTCTCGGCGAAGCGTTTGCCGGCATGATGTCGAACATCATCGTGATCGCGCTGCTCGCGATGATCGGCATCTGGCTGGTGCGCAAGTTTATGAACCGCCGTCGTTCGCAGGAGCCGGCGTATTCGGTCGGCGGTTCGGCGTCGTCGTCGGGCGGCTACTCGCAAAGCCCGTCGTTCCAGCAGGGCAACACCGGCAGCAACCAGGCGGGCAGCGGCAGCAGCTACGCGAACGAAGCGCAAGGCGTGTTCGGCGGCGGTGCCGCGGCTGCCGGCGCGGCAGCGGGTGCGATGGCCTCGGCCGCCCCGCTCCAGGTGCCAGCCGGCTTCGACACCGAAGCGTTCCTGCGCAGCGCGAAGGTCTATTTCGTGCGCCTGCAGGCTGCGTGGGACCAGGGCAACCTGGCCGACATCCGCGAGTTCACGACGCCCGAAATGTTCGCCGAGATCAAGATCGACCTCGATTCGCGCGGCAACGAGTCGAACCAGACCGACGTCGTGCAGCTCGACGCGGAACTGGTCGCGATCGAGGATCGCGGCATCGAGCAGTCGGCGAGCGTGCGCTTCCACGGCCTGATCCGCGAATCGGCGAATGCGTCGGCCGCGCCGTTCGACGAAGTGTGGAACCTGTCGAAGTCGGGCAGTCAGGGCTGGCTGCTCGCGGGCATCCAGCAGCTCAACACGCACTGAGCATGACCGGCGGCCGGCGCCGCCGGATGCCCGGGCGAGCGCCGCCGCACTGCGACCGCTTGCCGCCCGGGTGTACGGTCGGGCACGGTCTGCCGACGATCCGACGTTACAATAGAAACCCGCGTGGGCGCCCGGCCTGCGCGGGTTTTTTCTTTCCCAGCCCGATGACCTTTGCCGCCAAGCCTTTTGCTGCTGCTGTCAATCACCTGCTCGCGCGCGAATCGTGGGCGCGCGACCGCCTGATTCCGTATGCGGGCAAGACTGCCCGGATCGACGTGCCCCCCGTCACGCTCACGCTGCTGGTGCAGCCCGACGGCTACCTGTCGGCCGTCGACGCGCACGATGCGCAACAGGTCGACGTGTCGATCGCACTCGCGGGCGACACGGTCGCCGCGTTCCTGCAGGGCGGCCAGGCGGCCGTGATGAAGCACGTGAAGATCGACGGCGATGCGGAGTTCGCGACGCAGATCGCGAAGCTGGCCGAGCACCTGCGCTGGGAACCGGAAGAAGATCTCGCGAAGCTGGTCGGCGACGCGGCGGCACACCGGATCGCGACGGTCGTGCGCGATGCCGGCGCGCGCGCGCGACGTACCGGCCGCAACGTGCTCGATTCCGTCGCCGAGTACTGGCTCGACGAAAATCCGCAAGTCGTCCGGCGCACGGCGCTCGGCGGCTTCGACGCCGAACTGGCGCGCGCACGCGATGCGCTCGCGCGGGTCGAAAAGCGGGTCGAGCGACTCGAACAAAAAATCGGCGCGCGCACGGGTTCAGGCCCGCGCGGCGCGCACTGAGGGCCGCAGGGCATGCGCATTTTCCGTTTCATCAAGATTGTCTACACCGTCATCCGCTTTGGCCTCGACGAAGTGATGCTGTCCCGGATCGACGACCGTCGCGTGAAGCTGCTGCTGCGGATCACGACGATCGGCCGCCGCTACTCCGATCCGCCCGCCGTGCGGCTGCGTCACGCGCTCGAAAGCCTCGGCCCGATCTTCGTGAAGTTCGGCCAGGTGCTGTCGACGCGTCGCGACCTGCTGTCGGTCGATTTCGCGAACGAACTCGCGAAGCTGCAGGACCAGGTGCCGCCGTTCGATTCGGCGGTCGCGATCGCGATCATCGAGAAGTCGCTCGGTGCGCCGGTCGACGAGCTGTTCGACGAATTCGAGCGCGAGCCGATCGCGAGCGCGTCGATCGCGCAGGTGCATTTCGCGAAACTCAAGCAGGGCTTGCACGCGGGCAAGGCCGTCGCCGTGAAGGTGCTGCGCCCGAACATGCTGTCCGTGATCGATTCGGATCTCGCGCTGATGCGCGACATCGCCATCTGGACCGAGCGCATGTGGGCCGATGGCCGGCGCCTGAAGCCGCGCGAGGTCGTCGCCGAATTCGACAAGTACCTGCACGACGAGCTCGACCTGATGCGCGAGGCCGCGAACGGCAGCCAGTTGCGCCGCAATTTCGCGGGCCTCGACCTGCTGCTCGTGCCCGAGATGTTCTGGGATTTCTCGACGTCGCAGGTGCTCGTGATGGAGCGCATGACCGGCGTGCCGATCAGCCAGGTCGAGACGCTGCGATCGGCCGGCGTCGACATCAAGAAGCTCGCGCGCGAAGGCGTCGAGATCTTCTTCACGCAGGTGTTCCGCGACGGCTTCTTCCATGCGGACATGCACCCCGGCAACATCCAGGTGAGCCTCGACCCGAACACGTTCGGCCGCTACATCGCGCTCGATTTCGGGATCGTCGGCGCGCTGTCCGATTTCGACAAGAATTACCTCGCGCAGAACTTCCTCGCGTTCTTCAAGCGCGACTATCACCGCGTCGCGACGCTCCACCTCGAATCGGGCTGGGTGCCGCCCGAGACGCGCGTCGAGGAGCTCGAAAGCGCGATTCGCGCGGTGTGCGAGCCGTATTTCGACCGTGCGCTGAAGGACATCTCGCTCGGCCAGGTGCTGATGCGCCTGTTCTCGACGTCGCGCCGCTTCAACGTCGAGATCCAGCCGCAGCTCGTGCTGCTGCAGAAGACCATGCTGAACGTCGAAGGGCTCGGTCGCTCGCTCGACCCCGAACTCGACCTGTGGAAGACCGCGAAGCCTTACCTCGAGCGCTGGATGACCGAGCAGATCGGCCTGCGCGGCTGGTACGAGCGTTTCAAGGTCGAGGCGCCGCAGTGGAGCAAGACGCTGCCGCAACTGCCGCGCCTGATCCATCACGCGATGGCGGCGCGCCATGACGCGCCGCGTGCCGCGAGCGAGGACCTGATGCGTCAGGTCCTCGTCGAGCAGAAGCGTACCAACCGGCTGCTGCAGGCGCTGCTGATCTTCGGCCTCGCCGTCGGCGTCGGGGCGCTCGTCGCGCGCGTGCTGCTGGCGCTCGCGTACGGCGCATGACCGAAAGGAGCAGGGCGATGTCCGATCCGAAGCAACCGGCCGCACCGGCGGCCGCCGATTTCGCGACGCGCGACCCCGGCAACGCGTCGTTCTGGGACGAGCGTTTCGAGCGCGGCGTGACGCCGTGGGAATTCGGCGGCGTGCCGGACGGCTTTCGCGTGTTCGCGCACCGGCTCGAGCCGTGCGCGGTGCTGATTCCCGGCTGCGGCAGTGCGCAGGAGGCCGGGTGGCTCGCGCAGGCCGGCTGGCCCGTGCGTGCGATCGATTTTGCCGCGCAGGCGGTGGCTGCCGCGAAGGCGCGGCTCGGCGCGCATGCGGACGTCGTCGAGCAGGCCGATTTCTTCACGTACCGGCCGCCGTTCGACGTGCAGTGGGTGTACGAGCGCGCGTTCCTGTGCGCGCTGCCGCCGAGCCTGCGCGCCGACTATGCGGCACGGATGGCCGGGTTGCTGTCCACGGACGGATTGCTGGCCGGCTATTTCTTTCTGACGGTGAAACCGAAGGGGCCGCCGTTCGGGATCGAGCGTGCCGAACTCGACGCGCTGCTCGCGCCGCACTTCGAACTGATCGAGGATTTGCCCGTGACCGATTCGCTGCCGGTGTTCGAAGGGCACGAGCGCTGGCTCACGTGGCGCCGCCGCTGATGCCCGGGCGTCACGGCCGTTGCCGGAGCGCGCCGAGGTTTCGGCTATAATTCAAGGTTTTGCAAGCCGTTTCCAGTTTCCGCGGGAAAAATATCATGCCGATCTACGCCTATCGATGCGAAGCGTGTGGTTTCGCGAAGGACGTGCTCCAGAAGATGAGCGACGCGCCGCTGTCGCAGTGCCCGGAATGCGGGAAGGATGCGTTTCGCAAGCAGGTCACTGCCGCGGGCTTCCAGCTGAAGGGTTCGGGTTGGTATGTCACCGATTTCCGCGGCGGCTCCGGCGGCGCCAGCGCACCGGCGACTGCGTCGGGTGACGCGGCGCCGGCAGCCGCTGCGGCGGCCACGCCCGCAGCGGACGCGCCGGCTGCATCGAGCAGTTCCGAAAGC
>NZ_JBNCAB010000075.1:0-37127 GCF_049805555.1 Burkholderia sp. DN3021
GGCCGCGGCCGCGCCTCAACAGGCCGGTGCGCGATGAGCGGCGGTGCGCCGATCGCGAGCGTCACGGCGCGGGCCGCGTGGCTCGCCGGCTACGACGCGAACGCGCGACGCGCGGCCGACTGGGTTCACGCGAGCTGGCACGGCGCGCTCGCGCCGCTCGTCGCGACGACGCGCGCGCATGCGCCCGCGCTGCGCGCCGCGTGCTCGCTGCTGCTGTTGCGCACGCTTGGGGCGACGTCGCCGTCGCTCGACGGTTTCGATGCACGTGCTGACCGGCTCGCCGCGCTGCCGGTCGCCGACACGCTGCGGCTGCTGCGCGTGCGTGCGCTGCTGTGCCGGCGCACCGAGCTGCGCCACTGGATCGACCGTGCGAGCCGCGAGCGGCTCGCCGGCTGGGTCGGCGCCGACGGCTGCAACGCGCTCGCGGCGTTGCCCGACGCGCCGCGCGCGCGCGATCTCGATCGTCGCGAGCCGGTCGCGCCGCTTGCGCAACTGTCCGGCGACGACATCGCGTGGGAAGGCTGGTGCCTGTTCGAACGCGAACGGGCCTGGGCGCCGGCGGGGCCGATGCGCATCGTGCGCCACGCGTTGCCGCGCGACATCACGCGCCCGCCGTGGATCGAACGCGCGGCGGCGGACGCGGACGGCGCGACGCTGCTCGCGCGCCTGCCGTCGCTGTTTCCGGAGTGGTCATGGCTTTTTGGCTGAAAAACCGGCAGATTCCGCTCACCGACGATTTCTGCTTCGACGCGCCGCACGGCGTGCTGCGGCGCGACGCGTTCGAGACGGTTCAGGCGCTCGACGCCGCGCTCGACGCGCTCGCGGCCGAACGCGACGCGGTGCTGCACGCGGCCCACGACGAAGCCGAACGGATCGGCGCCGACGCGCGCGCGCAGGCCGGCGCGCTCGTCGAAGCCGCGCGGCGCGAGCACGACAGCGCATATGCGCGCGGCTACGACGCGGGCCGCGCGCAGGCGATCGCCGACTGGCACGCGCAGGCGGCCGACTCGTTCGAGCAGGAGCGGCGCGTGCGCGACAAAATGCGCGAACGGCTCGCGGAGCTCGTCGCCGCGGCCGTCCAGCAGATGGTGCGCGCGGAGGACGCGCGCGGTCTGTTCGCGCGCGCGGCGGAAACGGTCGAGCGCGTCGTCGCCGGCGCAAGCTATCTGACGGTGCGCGTGTGCGACGCCGATTACGACGCCGCGCGCGAGCAGTTCGGGCTGCTAGCCGACGCGTGGCGCCGGCAAGGACGCAACGTGCCGGTCGAGGTCGTCGTCGAGCCGCGCGTCGCGCGCGGCACCTGCGTGTGCGAATCCGACTTCGGCACCGTCGACGCGAGCCTCGACACGCAACTGAACGCGATCCGCGCGGCGCTCGGCCGCGCACTCGACGACGCGAGCCGCCCATGAACGCACTGACCGATTTGTCCCGCGTCGCCGACGCGATGGCCGCGCGGCTTGCGATCGAGCCTGCCGTCGGCATGACGGGCAAGGTGCTCGAGGTGATCGGCACGCTCGTGCGCGTCGTCGGCCTCGAAGCGACGCTCGGCGAGCTGTGCGAGCTGCGCAGCGCGTCGGGCGCGCTGCTCCAGCATGCGGAAGTCGTCGGCTTCACGCGCAACGTCGCGCTGCTGTCGCCGTTCGGCACGCTCGGCGAGATCAATCGCGGCACGCGCGTGATCGGCTTGCGGCGGCCGCTGTCGGTGAAGGTCGGCAACGGCATTCTTGGCCGCGTGATCGACAGCTTCGGCGAGCCGATCGACGGGCGCGGCCCGCTCGACTACGACGTGCTGCGCCCCGTGCTCGCGCCGCCGCCGAACCCGATGTCGCGGCGGATGGTGGACGCGTCGCTCGCGACCGGCGTGCGGATCGTCGACGGCCTGATCACGCTCGGCGAAGGCCAGCGGATGGGGATCTTCGCGCCGGCCGGCGTCGGCAAGAGCACGCTGCTCGGGATGTTCGCGCGCGGCGCGTCGTGCGACATCAACGTGATCGCGCTGATCGGCGAGCGCGGCCGCGAAGTGCGCGAGTTCGTCGAGCTGATCATGGGCGAGGACGGCATGGCGCGCTCGGTGGTCGTGTGCGCGACGTCCGACCGCTCGTCGATCGAGCGCGCGAAGGCCGCGTACGCGGCGACCGCGATCGCCGAGTATTTCCGCGACCAGGGCAAGCGCGTGCTGCTGATGATGGATTCGCTGACGCGCTTCGCGCGCGCCGGGCGCGAGATCGGCCTCGCGGCCGGCGAGCCGCCCGCGCGGCGCGGCTTCCCGCCTTCCGTGTTCGCCGAGCTGCCGCGCCTGCTCGAGCGCACCGGGATGGGCGAGCAAGGCTCGATCACCGCGCTCTACACGGTGCTCGCCGAAGACGATTCCGGCAGCGACCCGATCGCCGAGGAAGTACGCGGGATTCTCGACGGCCATATCATCCTGTCGCGCGAGATCGCCGCGCGCAACCAGTATCCGGCGATCGACGTGCTCGGCAGCCTGTCGCGGATCATGCCGCAGATCGCGACGCGCGAGCACGTCGGCGCGGCCGGCCGGCTGCGCCAGTTGCTCGCGAAGCACCGCGAGATCGAAACGCTGCTGCAGCTCGGCGAATACCAGGCGGGCAGCGACGCGGCAGCCGACGAAGCGGTCGCGAAGATCGACCGGATCCGCACGTTCCTCAACCAGCGCACCGACGAGTACGCGCCGCCCGACGCGACACTCGCCGCGCTGCACGCGCTCGTCCAATGAGGAACCCGAAACAGCGCGCCTTCGAGACGCTGCTTGCGCGGCGCGAACAGCGCGGCGCGAAGCTGCGTACCGAGCAGGCCGCGCAGCGCGCCGAACGCGACGCGGCGGCGGCCGAGTTCGCGCAGGGCGAAGCGCACGCGCACGCGAAGCTCGATGCCGCGAATCGCTATGCGGCGCGCGTCGACGCGATGGCGGCCGGCCATGCGGCGTTTGCGATCGGCGATTACGCGGCGTGTCGCCGCTATCGCGACGTGCTGCTCGACGAACACACGCTCGCGAGCGCGCAGTGCGCTCGCCTGCATGCGGCGCTGCAGGCCAGGATCGAGCAGCTCGCCGCGACCGCACGCCGGATCGCGCGCAACGACGCGCAGATCGACGTCGTGCGCGAGCGGATCCGGCGGCTCGCGTGCGCGGCCGAGGCAGCCGCCGAAGACGTACAGGACGAGGAGATCGAGGAAGGCGTGCTCGCACGCCGGCTCGCGGCCGTGCGGGCCTCGACCTGAATCCTGTTCCCGCCAATGACGGCCGGCCCCACGAATGCATTCTCGACATCGCGGGAACGTGCCCTGGACATGCGCATGACGACCTACGACATCTTTCCGCTGCAGCACCTGGGCGACGAATTCATCGGCTTCATCGTGCTGCTCGCGCTGTCGAGCGAGCGGCTTCTCGTGATCATGACGATCCTGCCCGCGACCGCCGACAACGTGCTGAAAGGCCCGCTGCGCAGTGGCGCTGCCGCGATCTGGTGCCTGTTCGTCGCATGTGGACAGCAGGCGCTGATCCCGCAGCTTCGCGGCGCGTTCCTCGTGATCGCTTGCGCGAAGGAAGCCGTGATCGGGCTCGTGCTCGGCATCGCGGCCTCCACCGTGTTCTGGGCCGCCGAGGCGATCGGCACCTACGTCGACGATGTCGCCGGCTTCAACAACGTGCAGATGCAGAACCCGAGCTCGGGCACGCAGACGTCGCTGATGGCGACGCTGCTCGGGCAACTGACGATCGCGTCGTTCTGGATGCTGGGCGGCATGACGTTCCTGCTCGGCGCGCTGTACGAATCGTATGCGTGGTGGCCGCTCGGGTCGTTCAACCCGGTTCCCGCGCCACTGCTCGAAATGTTCGCGCAGGCGCGGCTCGACATGCTGATGAACATGGTCGCGCGGATCGCGACACCGATGATGGCGATGCTGCTGCTCGTCGACCTGGGCCTCGCGTTCGTCTCGCGCTCGGCGCAGAAGCTCGATCTGATGTCGGTCAGCCAGCCGCTCAAGGGCGCGATCGCGGTGCTGATCGTCGCGGTGCTGGCGGGGAGTTTCGTGAGCGAGATGCGCGGGCAGATTTCGCTGGCGGGGCTCGCGCAGCAGGTGAAGCAACTGTCCGGCCGATAGGCGGGGCAACCGCTTTCGCACGGCGAGCGCCATCGAGACAGCGGACGTTCGGGGCGGTTCCACGCGGGCATTCATGCGAAGGATGCGTCGACGTCGTGGAAGAAACGCGCGCTGCGCGACGCGATCGACCCGCGCCCACCGGATTCCGATCCACGCACTCGACGTTTCGCTTTCGCGCCGCTCGCTTCGCGTATCCGGCCGTCACGCCCGCCGCGACGCGCATCATCCCTCCATCGACCGGCAGTTACCGTCATGCGGTTCCGACGGCGGAGCGGCCCGTCGATTTCGCCGTCGAGCGCCACGGCGCCCGACGCACTTTCCTCCTCTTGATCGAAGGTACCGACCATGACAAAAATCACCGGCGGCAGCACCGCGCCTCTCGACAATCACACCGCAACCACTTCGTCGAGCGACGATTCGCAGTCGACCCGGCGTTCGAGCGATCGACCGACGGGCGGCGCGACGCTGAGCGGACTGAACAATCTGTCGACGCCGCATACACGCCGCAACGACGTAACGAACCAGGCGGCCAGCCATATGGAGAAACCGGGTGCGACGTACTATTCGGCGGCCGTGTTTGGAGTCAGCTCGGTGCTGCAGCACGGCCAGCTCGGCATCACGGAGGGCTCGCACAACAGCGTGGTGGGCAATCTCGACGGCATCTCGCAAGGCAAGCAGACGCATACGGGCGCGCACATGAACGAAAGCAAGTCGTTCGGCAAAGACGCGGTCGAGCATTTTCAGCGCGGAGAGTATCGCGACGCCGCGGTCACCGCGGCCGGTTCGGCGATCAACGCCGTGGCTTCGATGACCGTCGGGCCCGCGCGCGATTTCGAGACGGCCCGGCAACATCCGGATCCGAAAATCTCCGTGGCCGCGTCGGCGAGCCTGCATCAGGACTTCGCGACGCTGCCTTCTCCGACGCACGAATGACGCATTCGATGCGTCACGCGGCGCGCCGCCTCGCCCCCCGTCCCGCGGGGGCGAGGCGCTGGAACGGTCGTTGTAGCGGGAGGCGACCATTCCAATTATTGAACTGGCAAGCGGATATTTAAGAATAGTTTTGACGACAAAAATATTCGCAATATCTGAATTTGTTGTATTTATCAATTCAATTCCCGACCATGCCGAACACCGCGTCGGCATTCATTCCGCGACTCGCACCAGTCACTCGAGCCTCGCACGAATGACGGTCATGCCAACCGTACCGGCGATCCCCGGCGCACCTGTCAATTCTCCCAGCTTGGCGTTCCGCATTCCGTTTCTACACTTCATTTAGCTCGACGCGGCATCGTTTGGACGAATCGATGATTTCCCGACGAAGTCCTCGCCTTTGATCAAGAGTAGTCCCCCGAACCACTCGAACTACGAGGAAATCATGCCGACAGAACTCATCATCCCGTCGCAGAACACACTGGCCACCAGCTTCACCATCCAGCCGCAAGACGTAACCGGCACGCAGATTACCTTTCACTACGACTCGATGCCGGGGAATCAGCCGAATACGTACGGTAACACCGTCTTCCTGTGGCAGACGTCGCAGCCGTTCATTCCCGTCAATACCCAGCCCCTCAACGCGCAGCTCATCACCAACAACCAGCCCAACGGCTCGAACGTGTTCCTCGGGCTCTCGGTGAGCTCCGAGCCCTACCTGGTGGCTTTTGCGGTGGGGAATTCCGTGAAGAACATCGTGGACTCGGTGTACATCCAGGCCAGTGGCAACCAGCCCCCCGACCCGGTTCATCCGACGCTACAATCCCCGTCGATCCTCGTTACCAGCTACGGCTCGACCTCCGTGTCGTTCTCGTACACCACGCCGGTCGGCATGACGCCGCAGAGCGACGGCGACTGGGTCGGGCTGTGGCAAGGTCAGGGGGCGTCGGTCGTCTACAGCCTGCCGCCCACCTGGTTCGGACAGCTAGGCAGCAACGCCAACCAGGGGAACTGGGGGCTCAACCTTTCCAGCGGGAACATCCAGCGCGGCACCATGTACACCCTCGCTTATTTCAAGGGCGGCTACGCGCAGACCAATCCCAAGCAGACCACGCTCGCCGCCACCACGACTTTCACGGGCTGAGCGAGGAATCGCATCCGGACAGTTCGACACCGCCCGGATGCCCTTTCCCGCATTCACAGCGTCCGAGGATAAGTCGCCACCCTCTCGGAATTCGAATCAACGCTGGATCTGCAGTCGGGAGCGGGTTCATGAGCTTCTTTACGCAGTACCAGGGGTCGCGGCTTTACACAGCCGCCCCGGCGCCGGGCGAGGCCGGGTGGCTGGCATACCTGCTCCCCACGGCGCCGCAGTCGGACCAGGGGATCGAACTCGAGCCCGCGCTGAAGCAACTCGCGGGGTCGTTCCTCTTCTGCGCCGCCGCGCCGGACCTCGCCACGACACCGGCGCTCGACGCCTTCATCGACGCCGTGGACAGGGTCATCGCACGCTCGCCGGCCGACCGGGGGTTCCTATGGCTGATCGACGCCGACGCGCCAACGTCATCCAACACGCCCTTGATGGGAATCGCCTCCGACGGCACGTATGTCTCGAACGGGCTGGTCGCGCCCATTTTCGAAACGCTGTCGCTGAACGTGCGCGCCGGCGTGACGCTGACGCTCGACGGCGAGACGCTGCAGTTGGGCAACCCGAACGGAATCTTCTTCAGCGGCGCGTCAGCGCCCGGCGCCACCGAGGCGAGCCAGGTTCCCGCCGGCAGCCTTCCCCTGTCCGGGGCGGCGCGAGGATGCATCCGTTTTCCTGTCTTCCTGCAGCGGCAATTCCTGCATGACGGCTGGAATTGGGGTTTCCAGTTTCAGATCCCCAACAACAACAACAACAACAACAACAAGGTACGCACTGAGATTGGCGAGTGGTTGCCGCTGGCGTTCGGCTATCTGCCCGACGCGGGCGAGATGCTGGGGTTCGCGGTCTCCTATGACCCGAGCGACCCGTGGAACGCGGTCGCGGCCGAAGCCAACCGCAGTGTGCTCGTGTTCACCGGACAGAACCAGGACGGGGCCGCGACGAAGCTCGCTTCGTGCTACGCCACCACTTACGGCCAGCCGCTCACGCTGGTCCCCGTTCCTGGCCCGCTCGACGCGCAACCGCAAGCGGCCCGCTTCCTCTTCAATCGCGGCGCACCCAACGACAAGGGAAGCCGCGACTTCCAGCTCGCGCCCGAGGGCGATTTCGTGATCCATGCGGACGGCGCGGCGACGGGCGCGATGTACGACCTGATCTGCGGCCTGCAGGGAACCGAGTTCGTCGCCTTCCAACCCTTTGTGGAGGGCGGCCATGCCGGCGACCGCATGCGATTCACCGCACGCTCGCCCGCCTACGCCGCGCGTTACCCCTTCACGGAGGCGTCGCCCGTCGGCCCTCCGGTGGACTTGAACGCGCCGCTGCTCGACGCGACTTACACGACCTCGTGGGGAACCGTCGTGCGAGCGCCGGACGCGAACGGCGACGTTGCCTACGTGGCGCAACCCAAGGGGGCGGCGCTCTACGGCCGCGACGCGCTGATCCATCCGCTGAAGCAGAAGACGCTCTTCGGGCCGATGACGCCCGCCGTGGCGCTTCCCGCAGCCGCGTTCCCGATCGCCCCGTACGCGGGCGCATCGCCGGGTGATGGCGTAACGGCATTCACGGCGGACCAGATGGCGCAGTTCGAGCGCCAGGTGATCTCGCCCGCTCGCCGCCGCCGCATCGCCGACGCCGGAGCTCGCGTCGCCCCGACGAAGGCGCATGCGCTGGGCCTGGCCGCCGCCGCGGACGCCAAGCCCTACAACACGACGACGCCGACGGGACTGCTGGTGAGCGTCGAAGCGAACGGCGGATGGAGCAAGATCGTCCTTGGGCAGAACCAGCAGCCCGCTTCCCAGGAAATGGGCTTCTGCTGGCCCGTCGCCGAGCTGCAACAGGCGTTCGCAACCAGCAGCCTGTTCCTCGTCGTGGCCAACGCGAAGTATCTGGGGGCCTTCTCCGCGGACGGGAGTGGCGAGTGCGGCGAGCACGCGGCGTTCAGAAACCGGATCAACATCGGCGATTGGTGGTTCGAGGCTGCGGTCGGGCAGAACAACCAATACGACGACTACGCCGACGTCATGATCGTGAAGGGGCGGCGCGGCCCGCTGTGGGATCCGGCGAATCCGGCGCAAAGCCTCGTCGCCAGCCCCGAGATGTGGACGCAAAAGGATAGCTTCGCCGCGCCCAGCGATCGAGCGCCCGACGCCGCGCGCCCCGGCGAGCCGAACCCGGACGAGCTGACGGCGCTCTCGTCGTGGTTGCAGCGTTACTTCCAGGACGCGCTGGATCAGGCGGAGCCCGAATACTTTGCGAAGTTCAACGCCATCGCGAAAGACCCCGCGTGGACGGGCATCCTCTTCCTGCGGATGAAGATCGCCGAGATCCCGGACGACCTGGTCGGACTCGTGGCCGGCGTGCAAGCGCGCGATCGTTTCAACGCCCACCATCTGGGCATCGAGATCAGCCAGGTGAAGAACGATCCGGCCGCGGATGCCATCGAGTTGTCGACGAGCAGTTCCATGTTCGGCCTGATTTACTACGTGGACCCCGACTACGTCGCGCCGCCCGTCGGGGCCGACCCGCAGCCGGTGCCGCCCACGCAGGGCGACGCCTATCAGTTCCGCGTCCTCACGCTCAAGGCGCTCTTCGAGAACACGGCCGTGCAGCGCTTCCAGAGCTATGCCCAGCTCACGCTGGGAACGCTCCTGGACATGCCCGTGGTGCGGATGGGCGACGGCGGCAATCCGTACGCGACCATCGTGTTGCGGGGGAGCTACCAGGACAACGGCGGCCGTGCGGTCTACAGCCTCGGCACCACGGCCACCAGCACCTTCTATTTCGCCAACAACCTGTTCAATAAGATCGAGGTGGACAGTGCGCAGATGTCCACCCGCGATGCGGGCGCGAACGGAAAGGTCGTGTCGTGGTTCGCGCTGTCGGGTTTCCTCGACTTCGCGGTCGTGCAGGCGAACGGTGGTGGCGACTTCGACGTCTTCTCCTTCGGCAGCGACGAGGGGCAGCCCGATCAGTTGCGCCGCGGGCTGGCCTACTCGAACCTGGGACTGCTGATGACGTTCCCGGTGGCGGACCCCACGGTCGTGGCCCTCGAGTTCTCCGCGGCCGAGGTCCGCTTCGATACGCAGACGAGCACGCCGCGCCCGGGAAGCCTGTTCGTGAACTTCGCGCTGAGCCTGCAGGGCCTGGCCCAAGGCGCGATGGAATCGTCGCCCGAATCCGCCGGCTTTCTGAACGTCGTCACCGACGCCACCCTCATGGGCGTCGACGGAGGCAAATGGTACGGGCTGTCCTACCAGCTGAACATGGGGACGCCCGGCAACCTGGCGGGGACGGTCGGGCTGACCTCGGGGCTGCTGACCGCCTGGGCGCCCGAGAGCCCCGACGCCGGGCGCTACCGCGCCATGCTGGGCATCCAGTTGCCCGGCGCCGGCGGCGGCGCGAAGGTGATCAGCCTGCAGAACGTGCTGCGGCTCTCGATCGGGCAGATATGGCTGACCTACGACCGGGAGAAGAGCTCGTTCCTGCTGATGCTCACCGAGATCGCACTCAAGTTCATGGGCCTGCTCAAGATTCCGCCGAGCGGCTCCACGCTGTTCTACCTGTTCGGTAACCCCAGGAGCGACGGCAAGGCGTCGGGGCTGGGATGGTATGCCCAGTACAGCCAGGCCGACGCCGGCAACGCCGATCTCACGTCCCCGCCCGCCGGCATCGGGCGCTCACTTGCCGAGAGACAGAGATGAAAGAATTCCTGGACTTGCTCGCGAAGCTCATGAAGGGCAGCTCGGAGAGCGAGAGCGCCGCGACCGAGGGAATCGCCGAGTTCGGAAAACTGCTGAACACCCAAAGCGAGATCCGTTTCTACGTGGACGGGACGCCCAATTTCGGGCACCAGGCCAGCACGATCTATGTCTTGAAGCGATTGATCGATCATTTCCGCTACGAGGGCGCGGTCAGGATCGTGTACCAGAACGCCCCTGCGGGCAAGCAATCCACGCCGGCCAAGCTGGCCCTGCTGCTGACCGGGCTGGTGCCGGCCGACATCGCGACGACCACCATCGCATACGGCACGTGCCAGGACATCAGATTTGTCGCCTGGGATCACCGCGCCGCCCTGAACAACGCAGTGCTCGGCTTTACCGGCGGCGCCGACAATGTCGGCGAGAATCTGGCCACGGAACTCAAGGTCCAGTTCTTTCTGCGGCTGCAACCATTCATGTGGAAGAAGGGCGGAGGCGAGTTCGTCGCCAATACCATCGAGTTCGGAGACGTCCACCGCGAAAGCATCGACTTGGCGGCCTCGACCTCCACCGTCTTTCCGCTGCTGCCGTTCAGATACCTCGCGGCTCCCACGAAAGCGGTGCCGGAGGCGGTCTGGAATTGGTACATCAGCGAACAGAAATACGACGCCTTGCTGGCGGCGCGCACGAACAACGCAAAGGCGCTGCTCGGAGCGATGAGCGAGTCGGTGCGGCTGTGGCCCGTATACGGATTGCATCAGTTCGGGGAGGATGAGGACAGAGGGCGCGACATGCTGCTCACGCTCACCGCGCTGGCACTGCTTGTGCAACGTGCTTCGGAGGACACGCGCCCGATCGTCCTCGCGCTGCTGAACGACGCCACCCAGCTGCAAATGAACCTGGTGGAAGCGTTCGTGGCCGGCAACAAGAAAGAGATCAAAGAGATCATCACCGCGGACTACGCAGATTCCGAATATTACAAGGTCTCCGCTCAGAAAAAACAGTCCGCGCAACAGATGGTCGACGTCGTCGACAAGCTCGTGGACGAACTCGATCCGGTACACCGTTGCACGTTGCTATACAACGCCATCACGCCCGAGAGGATCGAGGAGGAAGTCGGCAAGCTGCGCTCGAACCAGTTCCTGCTGGCGGCTGTCGGCCCGGTGCCACAGGAGGTATTCAACGCGCTGTATGCCGCAGCCACCCTTCCCCCGGTTTTCGAGGGACAGGGAACCTCGAGCCTGGTCATCAGTCTGGGGTTGCCGTACTTGCAAACGCCCAAGACCGGGGTCGACGCAAACAACTATCCCGACTTGCCACTCGCGTATTCTCAGGCGGGACCATGTTCCGACGCCAGCGCCAAGCAAAGCCGGAATCTGCGGGACAGCCTCTCCAGTTACATCAATATCAACAATTCGGCGCTGTATCGTACGGTGCTCGACGAGCTGGCCGGCTGGACGAGCGATGCTTACAAGGACGGCGAAGCATTCCAAGTGTATTTCCAGTCGCTCGGCAAGTATTTCCAGAACGACCTGAACGACAAGATTCTGCTCGGTTGTGCAGGACTGAACAGCGCGGCGACACCCGCTCACGTCGACGCGGCCACGCGCAGCCTCGGCTTGCTGGCCCCCGAAGCCGATGTCGAACCGCTGGCGCTGAGGCTGCGCTATTCGGCGACCGACGCCGAACCGCTGACGCTGGAGCAGATCCATGCGGCGCTCACGGACGCATGGAGCGACGGCAGCGTGGACTTGCTGGCGGCGCTCCCCGACACGGCGCTGGCCGCTTTCTACACGCCCGTCGTGGGCACGTCGCTGCCGGTGGCTGTCGCCCGGGACGACATCGTCGAGCAAACCGACGGCAGCGGCGCGGTGACGGCCGTCCTGCTGCGCAACGGCGCCACGAAAGCCTTTGGCGTGCCGCTCGGCATGACGCTGGAATTCGCCGCAACCCAGGGGCCGGTGCGCTCGCGGATGCAATGCCGCTCGACCGATACCTGGGAACTGGGCGGCGTGCCGTGGATCGCGCTCGAATCGCCGGGCTTCGACATGGACGTGCCGGAGTCGCCACTGCCCGTGATCGGCGGTGCCGTGGGAACCGTGCGCGGCACGGGCCTCACGCTCGAGATTCGCTACCCGGTGGACGACACGTGGGTGATCAGCGGCAGCTTCGCCCCGCCCTATCCGGGCATCGCCACGTTCTACGCGATGGCGGGGGGCATCAACCTCGTGCAGAGCATGCCTGCGCCGCTCAACACACTGGCAGGCTTCGGGCTCAGCCGGTCGCAGACGATCTACGACACGACGGCGTCCCGCATCACGTCCCTGCTCTTCGAGTTCCGGACCAGCCAGCCGTGGACCATCGTCTCGACGCCGAAACTGCAGGTGCAGCCGCGCGTCACGGCGCTCATCCGCGATCCGGGCAACTTGAAGACGCGCACCACCGCGTATCAGATCGCCGGCGATTTCACGATCGGCAGCGGCACCATCAGCATCACCGCGCAATACCCGGATTTCCAGCTCGTCGGCGCGCTCGCCGACGGCGTGATCGACCTGAGCGACCTGGCGAAGCTGTTCGGCGTGACCGTGGACCTGGCCTCGGCGGTTACCCAGTTCGATCTGTTCGTTCAGCCCCCGACCAGCGCCTACGACATCACGACGACGCTCACCGCCGACTGGCCGATCTCGGTCCGCGGCACCACGCTGTTCACCATCACCGGCCTCGGGTTCAACGTGCAGGGCGGGCGCGACACGTTCGCCGTCTCCCTGTCCGGAACCACGATCATCCTCCCCGATACGAGCGACGCGGTGGCGCTCTCGCTGAATGCGGCATACAGCGACCCAGGCTGGGTGTTCAGCGGGGAGCAGACGAGCGGCGTGGTCTCCCTGGGCGCGCTGCTCGAGCGCTACATGGGCTGGAACATCGGGCAGGCGCTCGGCATCGACGGCCTTGGACTCACGCTGGCCACCCAAAACTCGGACTGGACGTTCACCGGCAAGACCGCCGAGCGCTGGGAAGTGCCGTTCATCTCCGGTCTCGGCGTCTCGGCCTCGCTGCGCGCCGGCTACCTCAGCCCGGCGCAAGCGCGCACCCTGCCCGTGGCGCCGGCGGCGGGCGGTTACTTCGCGCGGGTCGAGACCCGCTGGATCTGGCAGAACATCGACCTCACCGTCTGGTTCGACTACAACCCCGACGTCAACCAGTATGGGATCACCTGGGGGCTCCTGGAAGGGATCGTCAGCGGCCCCGACCCCGCCACGCAGGACTGGACGGCCACGCTCCGCTTCACGCAGAATACCTCGCTCGGCTCCATCATCGAGACGATGGTGTCGTGGGCGACCGGCTCGAAGTTCGGGCTCGAGTCTCCGTGGGACTTCCTGAACGCCATCCCGTTGTCGGGCCTTGCGCTCGAATACACGTTCAACAAGACGGATTCGAGCCGCAACAAGGTCAGCTTCTCCGTTGCGATCGGCCCGATCAATCTCGGCTTCGCGCGAATCGACAGCATCGACGTCGGCTATGCGTCCACCGGAAAGGACCGCGGCGTGATGGTGTCGCTCAAGGGGGCGTTCTTCTGGCAATCGAACCCGAGCGAGCCGCTCGCATGGGACGCCAGCAAGCCGGGAACGGCTCCCACGCCTCCGGGGAACGGCAACAAGTACCTGGACCTGCGGCTGCTGGCGATGGGGCAGCACATTACGCTGCCCTGCTTCGCCACGGCCGACACCGTGCAAAAGGCGATCGCCTGCATGGCGACACTGCCCGCCCCCACGCCGGGCGAGCTGCCGCGGGTCACCTTCGACCCGCAGAGCGCATGGCTCATCGGCACGGACTTCGGCGTACTGAAGATCGATACCGGAGAATCGGGGGACCGTAGCGGCACGGCGCTGACGGCGCCGGGCGACGGCGCGCTCGCCGCCGCGCCCGGCTATGTGCTGACGGTGCAGGCCGTGTTCAACGACCCGCACCTGTATGGGCTGAGGGTGGCGCTCGACGGCCCCGCGGCCAAGGTGTTCAAGGGGCTCGACTTCCAGATCATGTACCGGCAGGTGAGCGATACGGTGGGGGTGTACCAGGCCGAGATCACCCTCCCGGACCTCATGCGCCACCTCACGGTCGGCGCGTACTCGCTGACCCTCCCGGTGTTCGGGATCGCCATCTATACCAACGGCGACTTCCAGGCGGACATCGGCTTTCCGTGGAACGAAAACTTTTCGCGCTCCTTCACGATCGAGGCCATCATTCCGCCCGGCATCCCGGTGATCGGGTCCGCCGGCTTCTACTTCGGCAAGCTCTCCAACGCGAGCACGAACCGCGTCCCGGCGTCGTCGCTCGGCACCTTCAACCCCGTGCTCGTGTTCGGCTTCGGCATGCAGGTGGGGTTCGGCAAGTCGATCGAGTACGGGATCCTCTCCGCCGGCTTCAGCGTCACGGTGGTCGGCATCCTCGAGGGCGTGCTCGCCAGGTGGAACCCCTATCAGCTCACCGACGCCGGCCGCGAGCCGTCCACGCAGTTGCAGGGCGACTACTACTTCTGGCTGCGCGGCACGGTCGGGATCGTCGGCAAGGTGTACGGTACCGTGGACTTCGCCATCGTGAAGGCGGACGTCAGCGTGACCGTCAAGCTCCTGCTGCAGCTCACGTACGAATCCTACGTGTCGATCACGATCACCGTCATCGCGTCGGTCGACGTGTCGGTCAGCGTGCGCATCAACCTGGGGCTCTTCAAGATCACCATCTCGTTTTCGTTCTCGATGCGGCTCAAGGAAACCTTCGCGATCGAGAACACCGGCACGGCGCCCTGGCTCGGCGACGGCCGTCCGGTGCGCGCGGTGCTGCGCGCGCCCGTGGAGCGCCGCCTGTCCGCGTTTGCGTTGGCGCGGGCGCTCGGTTCCACGGCCGATAGCGCGCCCGACTGGCGAAACCTGCAGCCCGGCGGCGGGGCGGACTTGTGGGGCTACCTGGTCCCGGGGCTCACCGCCGCGCGCGACGAGTGGACGCCGACCGGGACGCCGGCCAGCCAGCTTCCCTGCTGGGTGACGTTGCTGCTCATCGAGTCCGTGCCGCCCGCGGGGCAGGATGGCGACGCGAGCGCGCGCAAGGCCGCAGGCGATGCGGCCGATACCTCGTTCGAAGCGCTCGCGAAAATGGTGCTTCGCTGGGTGATCGCGGCCGTTCACGGCCCCATGACACCGGCGGAAGTCGATCAGTACCCGATCCCCGCCGTGCTGCTCGACCGGCTCGCCAACGAGGTTCTGGTGAGCACCGACGGCAATCCCGCGCCGATTCCGCTCGATGCCGTGCAAGGCTTTCTGACGACCCAGTTCCGCCTCAATCTGCGGGTGCCGCCGACGGATCAGGATGCGTCGGCCGACGCGGCGTACTTCCCCGCGCCTCCGCAGTTGCGGTTGACGATCCCCCCGTACGGCCCGGACTACCCGGGCGTGAAGTACGGCCTGGGGACCTATAACTCGCTCGGGCAGAACACGCTCGGCGAGTTGCGCGCGTGGTTCGATCAGCTCGCGGTGCAGGTGGAGCGCGAGCAGCAGGCAGGCGGGGCGCGGCAACGGACGCTGGAAGCGGAAGCGCCGCTCTCGATGGCGGGATGGATGTTCTCGGACTACTTCCTGCTGCTGGCCCGCCAGATGGTGAAAGCCGCGCAGGAGTCGCTGCGCGACTACAAGTACCCGCTCACCGGCAACGAGACGCCGGATTCCGTGGTGGACTGGGTGAACCGCACCGGCCAGCTCGGCGGGCTCTATACCTTGTACGACGTCTTCGCCGCCAACCCGCAGCACGCGCTTGCCGCGGGAAAGACGCTGACCGTTGGCGTGACGATCGGGATCGCCGCGGATCGCACGGGCAACACGTTTGCGTCGCTCGCCGAGCTGTTCGACGGAACCTTTCCCGCCAGCGTGCTGGCGGGCGCCAACGCGGCCGACCCGGCGCTGCTGCGGGCCGGGGCGACGATCACCTTCACCCCGCACGCGCCCTACACGGTGGCGGCGGGCGACACGCTCGTGGGCATCGCCGCGCATTACGCGGTGAAGGTCAACGACCTGCTGGCGAACTCCGACATCCTCGTCGCCGGCGCGTTGCTGAAAGAGGGCGCGACAGCGACCTTCCCCTTCACGACCTGCACGGCGCTGGCGACCGACACGTACGCATCCGTCGCCGCGCTGCCCGCCTACGCAGGCGGCTTTACGGCCACCGCGCTTGCCACCGCGAACGCGGGGCGCAGCGTGCTGCTCGAAGGCGCGAAGGTCGAGTACCCCGGGAAGACGCAGTACGTGGTCCAGCCGCGCGACACGCTGGGCGACGTGGCGAATGCGCTCGGCGTCGCCGTGCCCGACCTGCTGGCAAAGAGCGCGGTGCTGACCCAAGCCGGGCTGCTGGCGCCGGTCGCGTCGCTCGTCATCCCGCCGTTCCGGTACACGACGCTGCAGAACGACGACCTCGCCCAGGTGGCGTCGCGCTTCGGGGTGGATGTTGCCGTGCTGGCGGATCAGCCCGTCAACGGCGGCGTAGCCGGCCTCTTCGCTGCCGGCGCCCCGCTGGATTTGCCGCACCTGCCGCAATTCCCGGTGGGCGAGCTGCTGGCCGAGGCCCAGCGCACCGGCGCGCTGCAGCACCTGTCGGGGATGGCGAGCAGCTACTCGATGCACGGCATGCGCTTCCCCACTTCGGGCCGTACCGCCACGGGCGGCGCATGGTCCATCGTCCCGAATGCGATGGGCATGTGGGTGCGGGACATCGACGGCAAGCTGACGCTCCCACCGCAGGCGGGGCTCTATGCCCTGACCGGGCAGCAGTTCCCGCTTCCCGCGCTGGGAACCGAGCCCTTCTCCGCAACGTTCGACCGGGTCGACGGCGTCGATACATCCTGGCTGCGCTTCGTGGACGCGAAGGGCGCTCCGTCCGACCACGTGACCCTGTCCGTGACGCCCGGCTCGGCCGATGCCACGCGCATCACCCAGGTGACCCAGGCGGCGCAGACGCGGCTCGACGTGCCGCTCGACGCGCTCGGCGCGGGTGAAATGTTCCACGCCGCGCTCGCGACGTATCCGTTCACCTCCGCGCTGCAGTGGCTGAGCGCGGGGCCCGTGTCGCTTCCGTATGGATCGATGCCGGCGAACGGGCAGTCGCTGCGCCTGTGGCGGCTGCCGGACGCGCTCGCGGCACTGCCCGATCCCGCCACGCATGCGGTGAACCCGCGCTTCTCGCTGCAGGTGGCCCGCTACGACGACGCCACGGGCGCCACCGAGACGACGAAGGTGAGTTCGTACGGGTGGGCCTCGACGATCGACTTCACCGTGCGCCGCATTCCGCCGGTGGCTGGGAGCCCCGCTTCGGCCACCACCTACGAGGTGGTCGGCGCGGGAGGCGCGTCGATCGTGCTGCTCGAACGGTTGCTGAGCCAACTGCAGGCGAACGATGCTGCCTATTACGGCCTGCTGGTCGGATATCCGCCCGACGGATCGTCGGATGCGGGCCAGGGCGTGCAGACGGATGGGGCGGCGAACGTGACCCTGGGGATCGCGCAGGTCAACCTTTCGACCGAAACCCGCCCGCCCGCGGGGCTCGCGATGGCGGCGATGCTCGAGAAGGCGCTTGAGCAGCCCGAGCTCACGCTCCTCAATCCGCCCTCGGAGTTCGTGCGGCTGCTGTGGGAAGCCAGCATCACCCGCTCCAGCGGCTTCTTCCTGTACTACTACGACCGCGCCTCGGGGCGCGGACTGCCGGACCGCGTGTTCAACGACCGCGACGAAGCGGCGCTCACGCTGGTCGTCCTTTACGCGAAGCCCGCGGGCGAGGCGGAGCAGGACTGCGTCGCAAGCTACATGAACGCAGTGGCCACGACGGAAACCATCGGTAGCGGCAATGCCGTCCTTTTTGCCGAAGCAGCGCCCATTCCGGCGACGGTGACGGCCGCCGCGCAAACGCTCGCGGCACTGGCCCAGGCATGGTTCTCCGACCCGGCCGACATAGCCGAGGCTAACGCGAGCGCGGCACTCCGCCAGGGCGCGCCGGTGCGCGTGAGCGAAGGCGTCTACCAGGCGCCGCCAGGCGGCGTCCCGCTGAAGGATCTCGAGCAACGCTTCGGGACCACCGTGCAGAAGCTGAACGAGGCCAACCCGCTCTGGGGCAGCCTCCCCGATCCGCTTCCGTTCCCGGCGGCAATCCGCGTGCCCGACATGACGCTCACGGCCGGCGTCGGCTTGCACACGGCGTCGCTCGCGGATGTGGCCGGCTGGTACGGCGAGCCGGTGGCCGCGCTCGCGGCGCACAACCTCCTGGTGCCGGGGCTGTTCGCAGCCGGCACGGTGCTCGTCATCCCGGGCGGCCCGCGCGTGCGCACCGCCAGCGTGCAGCCCGGCGTGCAGGCGCTCGCCGCGCTGCGCCCCGCGCCGCCGCAGGTGGACGGCATCTCGTCCGCCTACGGGACAGACTTGCTGCTGAACAACTTCAGCCTGCTCAATCAGCAGGTGGTCGAGAACGTCGACTTCCGGCAGAGCGACCCGCCGGGACTTCCCGCGGGGCCGACCACCCAGCCCTTGGACGATAACGGCAACGACAAGGTGCGCGTCGCGACGCCGGTGGATCAGGTCGATGAGTGGAACTTCGGCCAGGCGCTTCCCTACTCCCGCTTCGCCAAGCATGTCCCCCAGCTCGATAGCGGCGTGCTTCCTCCGGCGAAGGCCAGTCCATACCTGGGGGTGGGCGGCATCCTGCAAGTCTCGTTCTCCTGGCAGGACTACTACGGCAACGTGCTCGCGACGCCGCTTTCGGACCCCCGGGCCGGAGACCCGCAACCGTACAACGACGGCCCCCTTCTCACCGGCTACACCGATCCGCTCGTGGCGCTCTCGCAATGGCCGTCCGTCGCATCGAGCTGGCAGGTGGCGCCGCAAGACGGCGGGGGAACGCCGCGGCTGCGCATCGGGCTGACGTTCGACCCCAGCCGTTATCAAGGACTGCTGCAGGCGTCGGCGAGCGCGGCCACGACGATCGTCGCCGTCTTCACCGACGCGCTCGACGCCGCGTCGGTGAGCGAGCTTTCGCGCTGGCGGCTGGTGCAGGGCACCGTCGAGTCCGCGTCGCTCGGTGCGGACCAAAAAACGGTCACGCTCACGGTCTCCCCGCTGGCGCAGAACGTGCGCCACACGGTGATCGCCACGGACGTGAAGGCGAAGGCGAGCGATACGCGTTATAGCGGACAGGCGTCCTTCGACTGGCCCGACGATCCGGCGACGCGCAGCAGCACGGCGCAGCACAACGCCATGCAGGATCTGCACGTCTACACGCAGCTCTATTACCAGCTCACCGATCCGGCGGGTATCGCGCTGTCGGTCCAGTCGACGCTCGTCACCGGCGACGACGGACAGGCAGGAAGCCTGCCGCTCCCGGCGAGCGACGTCGACGCCCTGATGAACTGGCTGTTCGGCACGGGCGGATCGGCCAGCGCGTACGCCTTCGTGCTGGACCGCTCGCAATTCGGGACCGCCGCCGCGCCGCCCGCAGCCACGCTGCCGCTGGACGTGGATCTGAAGCCGGAGGACGTGAACGCGGCGCAGGTGTTCCCGCTCTGGACCTCGTTCACGATTACGCGCGCCCGAGGCACGGTGCTGCCGGGCCTCGAGAACGTCGCGGGAATACGCAGCGCCAGCACGCGCGTCGCGCCGCTGCAGGACGCATTGGGCAGTGGCGGCACGCTGGGCCTCGCCGCGTTCGCCGCGACCTTCGAGCAGGCGCTGTCGACACCCGGCGCCTTCCGGCTGAAGGTCGCCACCGGCGTGGATCGCACCCTGCCGTCCGTCAGCGGCGCCGGCAGCACGGTCTGGGCCGTGCGGCTGGGGCTCGCGGCCGGGCAAGCGATCTCGTATGCGATTACCGATGCGGGCCAGCCGGCCGTCTTCGCGCCTCAACCGGCCAGCAACCGGCTCATCAGCCGCACGGACGTGCCCATCTACGACTACACGACGGGCAAGGGCATCAGCACCACCCCTTCGCGTCGCACCAACTTCACGGACGTGGATCTGGACACCTGGTGCGCCCAGGTTTTCGCGGCGGTCGACGGGGTACTCACGCCGCAATTCACGGCGCCGATTCAGATCGTCGGCGAATTGAAGTCCACCGATTTCCTGCAGACGATCCTCGACGGCAAGAAGGGACTGGCGCAGCTCGCGAAGCTGTGGATGATCCCCGTCTTCGCAGGCGAAAGCGCCGACCCGGGCCCCGCACGCGACGCGTTCTATCAGCAGTTGCTCGTGCGGCTGTCGGCTGCCTATACGACGCGCGCCGCCGTGGAGTTCCAGGCAAGCGTGACGGCCGACGTCGTCGAAGCCGCAGTGGACTACCCGCCGCGGCTCTTCGGGCCGGCGGTGCGGGTCGGGCCCGCGTTCGAGGCCGCCACCGTGACGGCGGACAAGTTCGAGACCGTCTTCCTGCTGTTCAGCGACCCGATGGATCCCGTCAGCGCCGGGAATGCGGCGAACTATGCGCTGAGCGGCGGCGTCGGGGTGCTTGCGGCCACCGTCTCCGGCGCCACGGTCACGCTGGCGCTGGCGACCGATGCTCAGCCTGGACAAACCAGCGTCACCGTCAGCAACCTCAAGGACGCGTTGGGACGTGCGGTGCGTCCGCCGCTCGCCCGCACGGTCACGACAGGGTCCGCGGGCCTCCCCGCGAGCACCCTCGCGTTCAGCGCGCCGAAGCTCACGCTGCAAACGGGCGACGCGCGCAACCTGACTTACCTCGTGAATGCGCCGGAATCGGTCCGGGGAGCCGGCGGCGAACTGGTGTCGTACGTGGAGCTGGACATGGCGTACCTGGGAAGCCAGATCGAGCACCAGATCGGCGCGCTCCCCGGCATCGAGGACTACCAGGCCTCCACCTGGCTCAGCTTCGTCGTTCCCGATACCGACGGGCCGCTCACCTCCGAACTCGGGAGCTTCGCGGTGCCGCTGGTGCTGCGCGCCTTCCCCGCAAGCCCCGGCATGACGGCGCAGGACGGCACCCCGACCTACGATCTCGACCGCGCGAGCCTGCCCGAGCTCAAGCAGTGGGACTACACGTTCACCTACTCGCTGCCCTTCCACTATCCGCAAGACCGCGTCTACGGCACGGTGGAGTTCAACCTGCGCCAGCCGCAGCAGGCGCGGGCGAGCTACCCCGATGCTTTCGCGCAGCTCGCCGAGTTCGTGACCGTGTTCCCTCAAGTGAACGGGGATCTGCAGACGATCCTGGCCGGGATCGACGCCACGGTGGAGCCGGTCAACGACCAGCAGAAGATCGACGATGCCGCCGTCGCGTTGCAGTCGTTCATCCAGCTCGTCGACGATCTCGTCCGGGCCGCGGGCGGTGGAGCGTCGACCGAAAGCGAGCGCGATTCCGCCGGCCCCGGCCTGCGCTTTGCGCCGCAGCCGCGATCGCTGGTCGGCGACCCGGCGCTCACCTACGCGTTCTTCGTCGAGGAAGGCTCGGCCCGCGTGGGCGATACCGAAGGCGCGCTCGTCGTGTCGCTGGCGGGCGCCGTTCCGGACGGAATGGGCCGGCCCGTGGTGGACGTGAACCCGGCGATCTACGAGGCGCAGGAATGGATGCCCACCGGCGGCGCATCCGGCCCGGTCGATCGCATCTACTACGTCTACAAGCTCAAGGCCGGGCCAGGGCCCGACGGCGCGTATCTCACGGCGGCGAACGGGCAGACCATCCCCGATCGCACGGTGCGGCTCCCCGCGCTCGATATCCTGCAGCGTCAGGACGCCTGGTCTACCGTCCGGGTCGAGCGCAACCGCGAACTGGTGCCCGGCAAGCCGTCGGCCGATGCGTTCGTCTACACCACGCCGGAGGTCCGTTTCGCGAACCCGCTGTTCCCCACGAACGACGCCGACGCCGAAGTGGACGTTTCGAAGGTGCCGACCGGCAAGCCGGTTTCGCGGCCGCTGCAGGCCCATCTGGATGCGCTGTTCGCCGACTTGCTGGCGAACAACACGCAACCGCAGATCGTCGCGCAGGTCGAGGTAACCTACGAGTACGCGCTGAACGCCGCGCTCGAACGCGTCGTCCTTCCGGTGCTCATGCAGGCGCCGCTGACGGTCAACGTAGCGGGAACGGGTGCGGGCACCCTGGCGGGGATGACGTCCGACTGGGCCGGTGCGATCGACGCGTGGTTCTCGGCGTATCTGCCGGCGTGCGGCGGAACGCTGTGGATGGACCTGACGCTGATGTCGAACCTCACCGGCCAGGCGATGCCGCTTCTGCGGTTGCGGCGGCTGATGCTGCCCATCCGGCAGGTGGAGCCGCCGCTGCCGTGCCGCTAGCGCGACGCAGTACGGCCGCGCGGGCGCGGATGGCGACGCCGCTGCTCGGGTTTCTGCTGGCCGGTTTCGTTGCGGCGCAGACACCCGGGCCGGCGATTTCGCTGTGTTCCGTCGCCATCACCGCTTCGTCGGGAACGACGGTTGACGTCAGCTACGCGGGACTCCCGGGGAATCAGCCCAGGAGCTATGGCGACTTCGTGGCGCTCTGGGCGAGCAGTGTCGTCCCGTGGACGGTGGCCCCGGACGCACGGCTCGACATCCCGACCAACGCCGAGATGGGGAGCGTGGTGCTGGTGGGCGTCTCCATCAGCCGCATGCCGTACACCGTGGCCTATAGCGTCGGCCCCAAGACGGGCGACGCGTGTGCGTCGGCGCTGCTCGCCCCCGACGGCTCGACGGGTATCGTCGACACCGTCTCCCTCGAACTGGCCTCGCTCGGCGTCAATGCGATCACGTTTCGCTATCACACGCTGTCCGGGTATCGTCCCGCCACGGAGGGAAACTGGATCGGCCTCTGGCGCGGGCGCGCGAGCCCTTACAACGCGCCGCCGCCGCTCGCGCGCGCGAAGGTCGCGCAAGACGTGACGGACGACAGTGTGACGATCGACGGCGTGACGTTGGCGGCAGGAAACGTGTACACGGCGGTCTACTTCATGGGCCAACCGCTCACGACCGCTGCCGTGCTGCTTACGTTCACCGTTCCGGCGCGTTGAGCCGGGGAGCGTCGTCGCGCATCATGGCGCTGCCGCGCCGTGCCGGACGGCAGCCGGTCGATCTGCTCCGGCATCGCCGGGATCGGCCTCATTGGTGCCCGCCTTGCGCGCGAATGCGATCCTCGCCGTGCTCCGGGCCAGCGCCTGATGTCGCCACGCATCCGCCAGCGTGCTTGACGACGATCCGCCGCCTCGGGTCCTGCCCGGCGACGAGCAGCGCGGCGGCCCGCACGGACACCGCGCCGACGACAGCGGGATTCGTTGCGGCCGTCGCCACCCACGCGCCGCCCGGCGCGCGAATGGCCTCGATATCGGCGGTCGGGATGTCCGCGCTGTAGATACGCAGCTTCGACGCCCGCTTCGCGAAGCTGCCGCGCAGCGACTTTGATGCGCATCGGCCACTGCGAGACGACGAGAATCTGGATCTGCTGCTGACCTGGCGCGAAACGCGCCGGGTCTCGAAGTCGCTGACGGTGCTGTACGACCGGGTGCTGTATCTGCTGGACGATACGCTCGAGAACAGGAAGCTGATTCATCGTTACATCGACGTCTGGGAGTACCCGGATGGCCGGATCGAAATCCGGGCCGACGGCGAGGTACTTCGATGCCGTCTGTACGACAAGCTGGCAGAGGTCGATCAAGGCGCGATCATCGAACACAAGCGCCTGAGTCATGCGCTGCAGGTGGCTGAAGCGATCCAGGCGCAGCGTGATAACCGGCGGATCTCGGGGTCGCCGTCGCGCGCCAATCGGGGGCTGCCGGTGCGGGCCAAGGCATCGTTGCCGGGTGCCAGGAAGCAGCGTGCGTTCACGGAAGCCGACATCGAAGCGGCCATCCTGCAGGTCGCGTCACAAACACATCAAGCGGAATCGAACCGGCGGTCTGCCAAGGTCCGCTGACGAGCGTAAGCGCCCTGCTGCTTCAGAGTCGGCGCTTCAACGTTGAACGACGGAAAGACCGGTGAAACATGCGGCATCTGTATTTAGCCGGTGCTACGACATCTGAATCCAGGTATGACATGCGGTGCCGGAGTCCTTCACAAACACGTCCATCACCGCGAGGCACACGTCGAGCCCCGCCAGGTCCGCCAGCGCGAGCGGCCCGATCGGGGTGGCTCGCGCCGAGCATCATCCCCTGGTCAATCCCCTCGTCCGACGCGATCCCTTCGGCGAGCACGCAGAACGCCTCGTCGATCATCGGCACCAGAATGCGATTGACGACGAACCCCGGCGCGTTGCGCACGCCGATCGGGTTGCCGCCGAAATCCGCGCGCAGGATCCTCGCGATGTTCAAGCGGACGTTGCCGGGGATTTGTCGGTGCTTGACAGATAGGATGTGCTCGGCTCCTCGAGCCGAGACATTTCCATTTCCCACTTAAAACAAAATATTCGTTAATACAATTGCGAAAATCTATATGGGCGCAACCTGGGACCCCGGCGCCAGGATCCCTGATTCGCTATCCAAACCGACCCAAGGCTCCGCTGCTCCCGGGAGCGCGGGCCTTTCGCGCGGGGCAATCCGCTTCGTGAAGCGACGCTCGTTTCGCGTCGGTGAACTTCGCGATGCTTTATTCACTGCTTCGGTAACCATGCTCAACCGGAGTCAACAAATCCCAAGATGATTAACCGGAGTCGATTAATTCAATCAAATTAAGATGTTTGACGACATCGATTTCAATCAATAACTAGAGCTATTCACCAATACGAATGTTTACTTTCCAATCTTACTTCCGTTAAGCTTGCGGCAAGAATTTTTCGACGCCCATTGCATCGATCGAATAATTAAGAATCTCTATTGATCTGCATTAAATCGATTGATTGTTGATTTTTTTGAAAATGAAATGAGACGGAATGAATCTATAAAAACCGGCAAGCCATCATGTGATTGACCGGGCTCTCTGTGCGTCGCTCGGCGACATGTGCCTGCCGCCTCGACCACATCTCTTTGGCATCGCGATTCAGGCTGTGCGGGACGGGCCCGATCATATGGTCCGGCCGGCGCCGCACTGCTATTGCGGACTTCGAACTCACACTCTTGCGAGCGCTGACGATGGACGATTTTTGCCGCGCGAACTTGCCCCCTGCCGAGGATTGGCCGACGTTTGTCTTTGACTTGCCGGGGCTGCAGTTTCCGCCGTTTCTCAATTGCGCCGCCGCGCTGCTGGATACCGCAGTCGAAGAACGGGGCTGGGGCGATCGCGTTGCGATCAGGACCGAGTCGGGCATCGCATGGTCGTATCGCGAATTGCGCGATGCCGGCAACCGGATCGCCAACATGCTGGTCCGCGATGCGGGCCTGGTGGCCGGCAATCGGGTGCTGTTGCACGGCGCCAATCACCCGATGCTTGCCGCCGCGTGGTTCGGCGTGGTCAAGGCCGGTGGCGTGGCCGTCGCGACGATGCCGAAGCTGCGCGCGGGAGAACTGTCGACCATCATCGGGCGAGCCCGGGTCACGCACGTCATCTGCGAGGCCGGGCTGTCGACCGAGCTCGACGCGGCGATGGCGAGGATGCAGTGGCGTGGCGAGGTTCGGCGCTACGAGACGGACGACACGCATCCGCACGCGCGCTGGCTCGGCGGCTATTCAGCGGAATTCGCGGCCGTCGAAACGCGCGCGGACGATCCTTGCCTCATCGCGTTCACGTCGGGGACGACCGGGGAACCGAAGGCAACCGTCCATTTTCATCGAGACGTGATGGCAGCCTGCCACTGCTTTCCGCAGCACGTGCTCCGGCCCACGGCCGATGACGTCTTCTGCGGGTCGCCGCCGCTCGCGTTCACGTTCGGCCTCGGCGCGCTGCTGCTGTTTCCGATCAGTGTCGGCGCGAGCGTCGTGCTGTTGCCGAAAGCGAGCCCGGAACGGCTGCTGGCCGCCGTCGACCGGCATCGGGTCAGCATCCTGTTTACTGCACCGGCGGCCTATCGGTCCATGCTCGACCATCTCGACAGGCATGACATGTCGTCCCTGCGCAAATGCGTGTCGGCGGGTGAGGCGCTCCCGTCGTGGACGCGCGACGCATGGCAGGAGCGCACCGGCCTGCACCTGATCGACGGAATCGGGTCGACCGAGATGCTGCATATCTTCGCGTCGACAGGCGACACCGGCGCGAAGGACGGCGCGATCGGCAAGGCGGTGCCCGGTTACCGCCTTGCCGTCGTGGACGAGCACGGCCAATGCCTGCCGCCCTACGAAATCGGCTATCTGGCCGTGCAGGGGCCGACCGGGTGCCGCTACCTGAATGACGCGCGGCAACGCGACTACGTCAAGCACGGCTGGAACCTGACGGGCGACAGCGCCTACCTGGACGAGGACGGCTATCTGTTCTATCAGGCGCGCGCGGACGACATGATCATCAGCTCCGGCTACACGGTGTCTCCCGGCGAAGTGGAGCAGGTGCTGCTGCGCCATCCCGATATCGCCGAATGCGGCGTCGTCGGACAGATCGACGAATGGGGCGGCACGCTCATCTGTGCGCATGTGGTGCTGCGGCCGGGCGTCGACGGCTCGGAGGCGTTGACGACGCAGCTGCAGCAGCACGTCAAGAGCGTGATTGCGCCGTACAAATGTCCGCATCGTATTGCCTATCACGCCGGCAGTCTGCCGCGCAACGAATCGGGCAAATTGCGTCGCGCCGTGCTCCGGCAGGCGGGTCATGGCGCGACGCGTCCCGTAAATCAAGCAATCCAGAACGAGCACGCCCTATGAAAATTCTCGGAGCCGCGGTGGCCATTCCGGACCCAGCGACCACCGCGCAATCCTGCGCCAACGATTACGCGATCAAGGCAGCCAGGCAGGCGCTGCTGCAAGCCGGTTGCCTGCCGTCGGAACTGGATCTGATCGTCAGCCTGTCGATTTCTCCCAGCCGGATGGCGGACGCACCGACGATCGCCGGGCCGCGGCTGGCGCACCCGGTGCAGCGCGACCTGCGTGCGCGACATGCGGCCGTGTTCGATCTGCTCGACGCAGACTGGGCGCTCGCACTCGATCTCGCGCAAAGCCATTGCAAACAGCTCGGCTATCGACGCGCGCTCGTCGTTCGCGCGGAGGCGCTCGCGGATGTCGAACAGGTGACCACGAGCGGCTTCGCCGACGGCGCGGGGGCGATCGTCCTGACGCCTTCCGGCCATGACCGCGTTTATGCCGGCCGCTACGCGGACCTCGAGTCGCCCCCGTTCGCGACGCTCGACGCGCTTCCCGCCCGGCGCGTGAACGGCATCCTGTCACTGGCCCGCTTCGAGAGCCGGTTCGATCACGCAACCGGTCGATTCGACGCCGAACCGGCCAATGCTGCCACCGCGGTGCGCGCGATGGTCGACGCGGTGCAGAGCCGCATCGACCGGCGCGCCGCCACGCTGTTTTGCGAATCGTGGTTGAGCGGATGGCCATCGATCGCCACCGGCGTGGGTCGCGATTTCCACGTCGATGTCGTCGCCGGTTCGACGGACATCCCGAACCCGTTCCAGTTGCCCGCGTGGCTCGCGTCCCGCGTCGCAAATTCGATGTCGTTGCGTGACGATGAACATACGGTGGTCGCCATGACGCTGGATCCGTTCAGGCCGCGCATCGCCTGCAGCACGATGGAGGTCTGATGGTGCACAACGTCCGAATCGCAAGTCTGGCCTGCCGCCTGCCGGCACGCCAGGTACCCAACGACGATCCCGTCTTCGCGGGCGTCGAGCCCATTCCGTCGGAATGGTGGCAATTCTGGGGCATCGAATCGCGCTACATGATCGATCCCGATGCCGGCGAATCCGAGCTTGCGCTGGCCGAGCGCACGGCCCGCGACGCACTCGCCCGTGCCGGCGTGGAGGCCGCCGAACTCGATCTGGTGCTGTTCAACATGACGTCGCCGTTCGTCTCGCTCGCCGACGGCCGGCGCCGTTTCGCGCCGCGGCTGGCGCGTGCGCTGCGCGACAGGCTCGGCGCCACGCGCGCGCTCGACGCCGATGTCGAGATGGAATGCGCGAGCTTCGTGCTGCAACTGCAGATCGCCACCAACCTCATCAAGCAGGGACGGGTGAAGCGGGCCCTGGTGTGCTCGTCGGAGCGCATGTCGGCAGTGGTCGACTACACCAGCAAATCGTCGACGAACTTCGGCGATGGCGCAGCCGCGGCCGTGCTCGTCGCCGAGCCGGCCGATCCCGACGGCGCCGATTGGCTGGATGCCGCGTATCACAGCGATGCAACCCGCTACGACCTCGTGACGATGCAGTGGCGCAACGCGCGGGATGCGGCAGACGACGACGCGGCAACCGACGCCGACAACCCGTTCGGCGTGTATTTCACGCTCAAGCCCGAAGCGCAGGAGGCGATTTCGCGTTTCATGCCTGTGGCCATTCCCGATATCGTCGAGCGGCTGTTGCAGCGGAGCGGAACGGGCATCGCCGACATCGATGCGATGGTGTTCCATCAGCCGTCGGCGCTGCTCGTGCGCGCATGGGCGCAGCGGCTCGGGCTCAAGCCCGACCAATACGTGATTCGCGTCGCCGATTGTGCGTGCCTCGTGTCGGCCGCCGTGCCGTTTGCGCTGGCCGAGTCGATCCGGGAAGGCGTGATCCGGCCGGGATCGTTGGTCGTGATTGCCGGCGCAGGCGCCGGCTGGGGCTTCGGCGCGCAATTGTGGCGCTGGGGCGAAACCGTCGTGACCGATGCGGGCGATGCCGTCGCCGCCGTGACGGAGCAGGAGGTGCGGACATGACCGCCAGACTCGTCATCGCCGGGATGGGCCACGCACTGCCGGACCGGATCGTCAGCAACGACGAAGTCGCCGGCATGATCGACACCAGCGACGCGTTCATTCGCGAACGAACCGGCGTCGTGGCGCGACGCTATCTTGCCCCCGATCAGCATCTGGCGGATCTTGCGTGCCCCGCCGCGGAACGGGCGATGGCCGACGCCGGCGTCACGGCGCGCGACGTCGATCTGCTGATCGTCAATACGCTGTCGCCGGATCATCACGATCCGTCGCAAGCATGCTACATCCAGCCCCGGCTCGGATTGCGGGAGATTCCGTGCTTCGATATCCGCGCGCAATGCAGCGGCGGGCTCTACGGGATCGAGATCGCGCGCCACTTCCTCGCGAGCGGCCTGTATCGCAACGTGCTGCTGATCTGCGCCGAGGCCCTGTCGCGGCGGATCGACTCCAGCAATGCCGGCCGCAATCTGTCGATCCTGCTGAGCGACGGCGCCGCCGCGCTGCTGCTGCAAGCGACGGACCACCCGGCGCACGGGCTGATCGACCTGACGCTCGGCGCCGACGGCACCCAGTTCGACCTGCTCAGCACGGAAGCGCCCGGCGCGCGACGCCCGCGCTTCATCGACGAAGACGACATCGCGGCCGGCAGGCACCATTTCCGGATGAAAGGCAGGCCGATGTTCGAAGACGCCACGCGGCGCATCGTCGACGCGTGCCGGCAGATGCTCGACAAGCACCGGCTGACGATTGGGGATATCGGCCTGGTCGTGCCGCACCAGCCGAACCTGCGCATCCTCGACGCGGTCATCGGGCAACTCGGGCTGCCCCGCGAGCGGTGCATGATTTCCGTCGATCAGCTGGGCAACATGGCGAGCGCGGCGTTTCCGGTCGCGCTGGCCATCGCACGCGAGCAAGGCCGCATGCCGGCCGGGCAGATCAACCTCCTCGTGACCTACGGCGCGGGCGCGACATGGGCCTGTGCGCTCTACCGGAGCTGAACGACATGCTGAACGCTTCCCCGGGGTGGATCGATCAGCGGCTGGCCCTCGTCGGCACGGCTGACGTGCCGCTGTACGTGATCGTCAACGACGAGGCCGCGACGCTGATCGAGGGCGGCCTGAGCGGCATGACGGAGCTCGTGTGGCAGCAGCTTCACGACCTGCTGCGGGACTTCGGCGGCATCCGGCATTTGCGCTATTGGCTGATCACCCACTCGCACTATGACCACTGCAGCCTGCTGATGACGCTCAAGTCGCGCATGCCGTGGCTCCATGTATCCGGTTCTCCCGACGCGTTCGATGCGTTCCAGAGCCCGTCGGCCTGCCGAACCATCCGTCAGCTCGACGCGCAGGCGTCACGGTCGTGGGATCCCGCCGTCGGCGTCGATTTCACCGAGTTGTCCGACCTGCCGTTCTACCCGGTCAATCCGGGCACGCAGCTCGACATCGGCGACGGGATGCAGATTCGCACGATCGCGCTGCCGGGCCACAGCCGTTGCCAGTTCGGCTACTACTGCCCGCAGCTGGACATCGGTTTCGTGTCGGATGCGCTCGGCGAGTTTCACGGCGCCACCAGCTGGCTGCCGCTGGTCTTTCAGGACCTGTTTGCCTATCGGCACTCGCTGGACGTCATCGAGCAACTGCAGGCGCCGCGGCTCGCATTGGGGCATCACGGCATCCTCACCGGCGAGCTCGCCCGATCGGCCGTGCGGCATGCACGTGCGTGCCTCGATGCGCGCGAGGCCAACGCACGCGCGGTGCGCGGCAACGCCACCGCCACGCACGAACTGGCCCACCACTGGACTGCGCGTTATGCGGCAAGGAGCGAACGGGTGGTGCCGCATTTCCTGCATCTCAAAAGCATGATGCACATGATCGATCTGTTCCATCGCGCCGAATAGCCTCCTGCGGATTCCCGCCGCAGCAACGCATGGGCGCCGGCCGGCGTCAGGCCGCTGCTCGCTGTTTTCATACCTCTTCCGACGACATCATGACCACTGCGACCTTGCCGACCACGCTTAGCGAATTGCTTCAGAACCGGGCCGCCACACTCGGCGACAAAACCGCCTACGTGTTCCTGAGCGGCCCGCCCGAACAGGAGCAGGCCGAGTCGATGACCTTCGCGGAGCTCGACACGCGCGCCCGCCGGGTCGCCGCGCTGCTGCAGCAGAACGCGGTCGACATCGGCGACCGGGTCCTGCTGCTGTGCCGGCCGGGGCTCGACTATGTCAGTGCCTTCATGGGGTGCCTGTATGCGGGCGCCATCGCGGTTCCCGCCTACCCGCCGCGCAACAGGCAGCATATGGTGCGGATCGCCGGCATCGTCGAGAGCGCAGGCGCGAACACGATTCTGTGTTCGGCCGAGGACCATGCGCGCTGCACGACCTGGCTCGCCGATACCGATGCATCCGGCAGCACGCTGCTCGACGTCGGGGGCGCGCAGGCGCTGGATCCCGTGCATTCGCCCGCCAGCGTGCAGCCATCCCGGATCGCCTTTCTGCAATACACGTCGGGGACCACCGGTAGCCCCAAGGGCGTGATGGTGTCGCACGGCAACCTGATGCACAACCTGGAAATGATCGGCAAATGGTTGGCCTGTGACGAGCGGAGCACGATCGTCAGCTGGCTACCTCCATATCACGACATGGGGTTGATCGGCGTGATCCTGACGTCGCTCTACGGCGGTTTCCGCAGTGTTCTGATGGCCCCGGAGCGGTTCATTCAGCATCCGTTCCTGTGGCTGCGAGCCATCAGCCAGTATCGGGCGGATCTGACGGGCGCGCCGGACTTCGCATACCGGATGTGCTGCCGGCGAATCTCCGACGAACAGCTGGCGACGCTCGACCTGTCGTGCCTGCGGGTCGCCTATAACGGCGCCGAGTCGGTGCGTGCCAGCACCTTGTCGGATTTTGCGCGGCGCTTCGCCGCCGCGGGCTTCGCCGCCGACGGTTTCCTGCCGTGCTACGGGCTGGCGGAGGGGACGCTGTACGTCGCCGGTCGCACGGAGCAGCATCCGATCCGGACGCTGTGCGTCGACCAGGCCGCCCTCCAGCGGCAATCCGTGGTGCCGCGCAGCGAGTTCCTGGGCGTGTCGCCGCAGCCGCTGGATCGCCCGGGCGAACGGGTCCTGGTCAGCGTGGGCCGCACCGACGGCGAACAACAGGTGATCGTGCGCGACCTGGAGACGAACGAGCGTTGCGCCGATCGGACCATCGGCGAAATCTGCGTGGCCGGCCCGAGCGTCGCCGCCGGCTACTGGCGTCTGGACGAGCAGACGCATTCGACCTTCCAGCACAGTCTGGCGGGCCATCGGGATCAGGTGTTCATGCGCACCGGCGATCTCGGCTTCATTCTGGGCGACGAGCTTTACGTCACCGGCCGGCTCAAGGACATGGTGATCCTGGCCGGCCGCAACTACTACTCGGAAGACATCGAGTACGCGCTGATCGTCGGCGTGGCGGAACTCGTGCCGAACGGTTGTGCAGCCTTCATGGACGACCAGGTCGACGCGGAGCGCCTGATCGTCGTGGCGGAAGTCGAGCGCTCGCAGCGCAAGGGCAATCTCGACAGCTTCATCGACGCGATTCGCCAGGCGATCTGGAACCGCCTCGACATCGGCCCGAGCGCGATCGTGTTGGTGTCGCCCGGCAGCGTGCCGAAAACGTCGAGTGGCAAGGTGCGCCGCAGCACGTGCCGCACGCAGCTGCGCGACGGCGCACTGACGATCCTTGCGCAGTGGGACGTCGACGCCGGCACGCAAACGCCGGCTGCCGATCGCCGGCAACCCGCGCGCCCGGCAGCCGGCATCGACAAGCCGGCGGCCAACGATCGTCGGCGCGATGACAGCGCCACCGTCGACGAACTGAACGACTGGCTCAGGCACTACGCCCGCACGCGGATCGATTCGCGAACCATCGACGAGCGTCGCACCATTCCGCCGCACGTCGTGCTCGATTTCGGGAACCGGGGCCTGCTCGGCATGCCGATCGACCGTTCGTACGGCGGCCTCGGCCTCGGCCAGCGCGACATGTCGCGCGTGTTTGCGCAGTTGGCTGCGATCGATTCGACCCTTGCTTTCTTTGTCGCCTTGAACAACACGCTCGGGATCCTGCCGATCATGCAGCATGCGCAGCCGCCATTGCGCGAGGAATTGCTGCCGAGCCTCGCAAGCGGCCGGATGCTCGCCGCATTCGCGATCACGGAGCCGGCCGCGGGCTCGCATGTGCGCGCGATTGCCACCCGCGCGCAGCGCATCGAGTCCGGCGACTGGCTGGTCACGGGGAACAAGAGCTGGAGCGGCTCATCCGCGTGGGCGGGGATCATCAACGTGTTCGCGAGGCAGGCCGACGGCACGGGGATGGTCGGATTGGCGGTGCGCCCCGGCACGCCAGGCGTGCGGATCGGCGCCGAAGAGCTGACGATGGGCGTGCGCGGCATGATCCAGAATGCGCTGCATCTGGATCGCGCGCGGATCAGCGACGCGTACCGGCTCGGCGACATCGGGCAAGGGATGTTCGTGGCGCAGCACGCGATGAACATTGCGCGCCTCGGCATCGCTGCCGTCTGCGTGGGCGGAATGAAACGCTGTGCGCAGCTGATGCATCGCTACGGGGCGCGGCGCCAGGTCGGGACCGGGCTCCTGCTGGACAATCCGCTGAGCCGCCTGCGCCTGGGCGAGCTGCGGCACCGCATCGATGGGCTCAACGCGCTGGTCGAGCACTTGGCCGCCGAGCTGGACCTCGGCGTCGCGCTGCCTGAAGACTGCCTGCTGATTTCGAAGATTCTCGGCTCCGAGCTGCTGTCGCAATCCGCTGACGAGATGATGCAGTTCCTGGGCGGCCGGGGTTATATCGAGACCAACCTGGCGCCGCAGATCTTCCGGGACGCGCGCCTGACCCGCATCTTCGAGGGGCCGACCGAAACGCTGCTGGTTCATCTGGGCAGCAGTCTGCTCAACGGAAGCGACGATTTGCCGCGCTATCTGGAGAGTGCGCTGAGCGCCGGCACGCTGGCCATGGAGCTGCGCCAGCTGGGCGCACAGCTGTCGCAAGACGGGCTCGCCAATGCGTCAAAACTCGACGGCGCCGCGCACGCCGCCGTCTGGGTCAATTACTGGCTCGGCACGGTCGCGCAATGGGGACTGCTGCTGGCGGTGATCGAACGCGCGGCTGCGCAGCAGCGCATCGACGACGGCGCGCTGCACTGGGCGCAGAGCCAGTACGAACTCGCGATCGAGGCGGCGCAGCGGCAGGTCGGCCTGCGCTCTGCCCTGTCCACGTCGGCGGAATTGAACGACTGGGCAGCGCGCACCGGGTTCGAGATCGGCTCGATCGAGCAAACGATCCCGGGCGCAAGCCAACTCGTCGATCCGTTGCTGGATGCCAATACCGACGCGCGTTCGGTCTCCCGCGCGCCCGACGCGCCAGCCGGCGAAGACGCCGGTTCGGCGGCGGCCCCGATCGTGAGCGAGCCGGCGAGCCTGACCGATCGCCAGCAGGTTCATGCCGTCGAACAATGGCTCATCGCGTGGCTGGGCGAGCGCCTCAAGCACCGCAAGGTTCGATTGACGCGCGAGTCGACGTTCGCCGAGATCGGCTTCGACTCGATCCTCGCCGTCGAAATGACGGTCGTATTCAGCGAGACGTTCGGCGTGACCGTCGATCCGTCCGCGGTCTGGGACTACCCGTCCATTCGCGCGCTGGCCGCCCATCTCGCGCCGCGGACTCGCGGCGCCGCGCCGGCGGTTGCCGTAGCGCACGCCGATTCGGATGCACCTTCACCCATTGCAGCTCAATCTTCGACCCTGTGAGACCGTCCAACATGCACGCCCGATTCGACCTGAGTGATTCCACCACCGCGCTGGCCCGGCAGCTCGAACGCTATCTCGACGCATATCCCGACGAAACGCGCACATTGCTCGGCCTGTCGGCCGGTACCTCGATCGGCGTCGAGGTGCTCGACATGGAGCTGCCGGTCAAGCTCGAGCAACACACGCATGCGGCCACGCTGCGCATCGGCCGACACGATGCGCAGCGCGTGATGGCCTATACGCGCAGTTGCAACTGGGCAAGCGGCATCGTGCTGGTGCCGACGCTGGCGCGCCTGGTGTTTGCCGGCGCGTTCCGCGGCCTGCGGGCCGGAGCGCCCCGCTCGATGCGCGCGTTCGCGAAGTCCCGCCAGCCCGACCCGACCCGTAACCTGGGGGTGCTGTGGGGCGCCCTCAACCTGTTGAGCCTGGCCGGCTGGCTGACCCTCGATCGCGGCGACGAAGACGCAGAATATTCGCTCACCCCGGCCGGTGAATATGTCGTCACGTGCGTCGAGCGCGCCCGGCCGCTGTTCGAGCAACTGGCGGATGCCACATCGGTGCTCCAGCATCTGCATGCTCTATGTCATCGAACGCGCGTGGCGGCCAAAGACAGCGTGCTGTATGCGCAGCTCGCGCGAATCTGCGTGGCGGGTTGGCCGGAGCTTCCGCCCCCGGCCACCGATCTGGAGCGCCAGGTGAATGGACAGCTACGCACGGCGATGGACGGCCTGCTGCTCGGCCCGACCTGGGTCGCGCTCGATATGCCGGTGTTCGACAGACAGCCGGATGGCCAGTACTCGCAGTCGGCGCCCGGAATCCTCGGCAAGTTCGACGAGCAGCCCGGCGGGGTTGCGGTCGGCGCCTGGCCGCATGCTGATCCTGTCGTCCTGCACGCGGCATGGGCGCTGATGTGCAAGTTCGGCATGGCGGAAATCGATCGGGAAAAGGTGCGCCTCACCGAGTCGGGCCGGATTCACCGGCCGATTGCCGCCCCATACGCGGGGTTGCCCGCATCCTATCTGCGTTCGTATGCGCTGCTCGACGAACTCCTGTTCGGCAACCCCGATCCGCTCGATATCGATAGCGACGGTCACATCGATCGCGTGATGAACGTGTATGCGTCGAGCGGCGCGGGGTCGGGGCCGGCGTCGCAGGAAATCACGACGAAAATCCTGCGCGAGCTGTTCGACGACACGCCGCTGGATCGCCAGCCGGCCGGCATCGCCGACATGGGCTGCGGCGACGGCAGCGCAGTGAAGCGCCTGGCGGAATACGTCATTACGTCGACGCGGCGCGGCCGACACCTCGCGACCTATCCGCTGCTCGTGATCGGCGCGGACTACAACGAATCCGCGCGCGGTCGCGCCGCCGCCACGCTGTCTGTGCTGAAGGACATCCCCGGTGTGCAGGTACGCGTGATCGCCGCCGACATTTCCCAGCCCGACCGCTACGACGAAGCCGTGGCCGAAAGCGGCCTGACCGTCAGGCAGCCGGACGGCAGCATGCGCCCGGCGCGGCTGAGCGACCTGTTGCATACTTTCATGTTCCTGGTCCACAACCGCCGGTTGGGCATCCGGCGTAAGGACGCCGCCGAAGCGATCCTCGAGCGCCATCTCCGCACCGTCGATCGAGCCCGCCTGCGCGCGGTTATCGACCAGCACTATGCAGGCATCCTGAAGGTATCGGATCAGGCCGAGTTGCCGATCGCGCTCGACCAGATCAAGCGTGCGTTCAAGGTGGCGTACAGCGATGCGGAAGGCCTTGTTCCCGGTTACGTGGCGGCTGCGGATCTCATCGATTTCCTGACCCGCTGGAAGCGCCACGCGAAGCACGGCTTTCTCATCGTGGAAGGACATAGCCCGTGGGCGGAGAATCTTTGCGCGCGTGCGCCGGGCGGGCCGGACACGTGGTTGCGCACCGAGCAGCTTCCGTCGGTGTTCAACTGGGGCATGCATTTCGTGTCGCGTCAGTTCATGGCGCCGTTCAACGAATTCACGCTCGCGTTGACCCTGGCCGGTCTGCGCCCCGACAGCCCGATTTATGGGCGGATTCATCCGGAGGGGTTCCCGGCGCCGGATCTGCTGAGCAACTATCGATTCTTCAGTATCGCAAACTATGTTGCCGAGCCGATCGTAACGTCGTATCCGTGACTGCTGATCCCCAGTCACAGGTGGGTCGGCCGCGATTCGCGACTTTTCGCCGAGTGCCCCTAAGCGATCGATTCAAAATTAAAATCGATGCTTGGCGCGAGCGGTGACACCTTCCGCCGGCGATCCGGCAGACAGGCCCCGAGCCCGGTTGATGGGCTCGCGCCGGTATGGCGAATGCACCTTGAAAACGTCGGCGTCGATCGGATGCCCGGCCGCATGACATCGCTCGACTATCAGAGTTCGCAGTTGCCGGACGTCGGGGATTGCTTTGTACTGGCGATGCTTCGCGCACCGCCGTGCAGGTGCGAATGCATTCCCGGGCGCTGCCACGTTGGCGGGGTGTTCGCGCAACATGATGCGATGACGAAAACGAAATCGCTTTATCACGGCCACCGGCTCCCGTCGATGGTCACCCCTCTGCCCCCCGCTTCACCCTGCGCGGCGGGCCCGCAAGCGGCCCCCCCCCCCCCACAATCCCGGGCCCCCAAAAACCCCCCGCCGCCGCCCTTAAAAAACGCCCCTTAAACACAAAATCCGCCCG
>NZ_JBNCAB010000076.1:0-36680 GCF_049805555.1 Burkholderia sp. DN3021
CCCCCCCCCCCCCCCCCCCCCCCCCCCCCCCCCCCCCCCCCCCCCCCCCCCCCCCCCCCCCCCCCCCCCCCCCCCCCCCCCCCCCCCCCGCGGCAGGTAGCGGTCCATCAGCGGCGCCCACAGGAACTTCCACGTATACGGGAACTGGATCAGCGCGAACAGGCCGATTTCCTTCAGGTTCACGCCCTCGGAGCGCAGCCATGCCTGCACGAGGTAGACGAGCGTGAACAGGGGCAGGCCCGACGTGAAGCCCAGGAACACGCAGATCAGCATGTGCGTGTTCAGATAGGCTCGCCAGCCGGGGTGATCCTCGTGAGCGGTGAGTGCGGGCGCCTCGTGTGGCGTTTTCGACATGGACTGGAACTGGGTAGCGTTGACTGATTGCGGCGGCAGCGCGCGGCGGGGGAGCGGCGCGGGCCGGGCCCGGCGTCCGTCAACGGCCCCCCGGCTCAGCTGCGCTTGACGCGGTAGACAGCAAGACTACCACGCCAGTTCGCTCCCCATCGAATCGGCTGGCCTTCGTGCAGCACGACGCGATCGAGGATCGTGACGCCGACTTCGGGCGCGAGCGCCTCGAAATCCTTGATCGTCAGCACCCGCACGTTCGGCGTGTTGTGCCACTGGTACGGCAGCGATTTCGACACGGGCATCCGGCCGTGCAGCACCGACAGCCGGTGCGGCCAGTAGCCGAAGTTCGGGAACGACACGATGCACTCGCGGCCGACGCGCGCCGTCTCGCGCAGGATCGCGGCCGTCTGGTGGATCGTCTGCAGCGTTTGCGACAGGATCGCGATGTCGAAGCTGTGGTCCTCGAACAGGCGCAGGCCGTCCTCAAGGTTCTGCTGGATCACGTTGATGCCGTTCTTCGCGCTTGCGAGCACGCCCGCGTCGTTCAGTTCGATCCCGTAGCCGGTGACGTCCAGTTCCTCCATCAGCAGCGCGAGCAGCGAGCCGTCGCCGCAGCCGAGGTCGAGCACGGTCGAGCGCGGCTCGACCCAGCGTGCGATCGTGCGGAAGTCCGCGCGCGCGGACAGGGAATTCAGCGCTTGCTGGTTCATGCTCCCACCTCGTTGGCGATTCGTTCGTAATACGCGCGGATCAGGTTGTGATAGCGCGCGTCGTCGAGCAGGAACGCGTCGTGGCCGTGCGGCGCGTCGATCTCCGCGTAGCTGACCGTGCGCTTGTTGTCGAGCAGCGCCTTCACGATTTCGCGCGAACGCGCGGGCGCGAAACGCCAGTCGGTCGAGAAGCTCGCGATCAGGTATTTCGCCTGCGTTTGCGCAAGCGCGGCGGTCAGGTTGCCGTCGAACGCCTTCGCCGGATCGAAGTAGTCGAGCGCACGCGTGATCAGCAGGTAGGTGTTCGCGTCGAAGTAGTCGGCGAACTTGTCGCCCTGGTAGCGCAGGTACGACTCGACCTCGAACTCGACGTCGAAGCTGAAGTTGTACGCGTCGAGCGCGCCGTCGGCGCGGCGCAGCGCGCGGCCGAATTTCTCGGCCATGTCGTCGTCCGAAAGATACGTGATGTGGCCGATCATCCGCGCGACGCGCAGGCCGCGCTTCGGCTTCACGCCGTGCGCGTAGTAGTCGCCGCCGTGGAAGTCGGGATCGGACAGGATCGCCGAGCGCGCGACCTCGTTGAACGCGATGTTCTGCGCGGACAGCTTCGGCGTCGACGCGATGTCGATGCAGTGCGCGACGCGCTCCGGATACATCAGGCTCCATGCGAGTGCCTGCATCCCGCCGAGGCTGCCGCCCATCACGGCGGCGAAGCGCTCGATGCCGAACGCATCGGCGACGCGCGCCTGCGCATGCACCCAGTCCTCGACGGTGACGACCGGAAAGCGTGCGCCGTACGGCTTGCCCGACGACGGGTCGATGCTCATCGGGCCGGTCGAGCCGAAACACGAGCCGAGGTTGTTCACGCCGATCACGAAGAAGTGGTTGGTGTCGAGGGGCTTGCCGGGGCCGACCATGTTGTCCCACCAGCCGGTGCTGCGCGGATCGTCCGCGTAGACGCCGGCGATGTGATGCGACGCGTTGAGCGCGTGGCAGACGAGCACCGCGTTCGAGCGCGCGGCGTTGAGCTCGCCGTACGTCTCGACGACGAGCTGATAGTTGCCGAGCGCGCTGCCGCTTTGCAAGCGCAGCGGTTCGGCGAAGTGCATGGTCTGTGGAGCGACGATGCCGATCGATTCCATTCGTTCCGCCTTATGACTGGGCGGCTAAATGGTGTCGGCGAGGCGCGGAGTCGGAGATGCGCGGCTGACGACCTCTTTAGCCGCATTTGTAGTGAACCGCCGGGGCAAAGACAAAATCAAGGCCCGGCCGGTTCGCGCGCCCGCAATCGAGTCAGCAAATCGGCGCGCTTCCGGCCTGCCGCCAAGGGGGCGGCAGGTCGGCAAAGTATAGCGGAAATCCGTAGGGCACGGATTTCACGACGCAGCCATCGGTTTTCAGGCGCGAATCGTCGAGTGTCGCGGTGGAGGCGCCCGGCACGAGGGGCGACACGCAGTCGCCAGTCGTGCCGGAGCCGCGAGAGGGGTTGTGCTGTCGGCAACGCTTCGCTTACTGCAAAATCAGCCGCAAATGCGCGTCAGCCTGCTCGCCGGGCGATTTCTGGAACCCGCCTTTCGCGAAGCGGTGCCACCTGCCGATCACGTAGCTGACGAGCAGGCTCGCCCGTGCAGCCGGATCGTAATCGGCCGGCAGCGCGAACGGCGCCGCGCCGTCCGGCGGCGCATTTGCTTCCGTGCGCGCAACCCGCAGGCATTGCTTGACGGTCGCTTCGATGCGGTCGAGCAACTGGTTCACGCGCTCGGTGAGCCGCTCGTCCTCGCCGACCAGCGCCTCGCCCGTCAGCACGCGCGTCATCCCCGGGTTCTTCGCGGCGAAATTGAGCATCGTCAGCGCGATCGTGCGCGCCTGCAGCACGCCGTTCGGCTCCTTCGCGACGATCTGGTTGACGAGGCCGAACAGCGACTGCTCGATGAACTCGATCAGCCCTTCGTACATCTTCGCCTTGCTCGGGAAGTGGCGGTACAGCGCGGCTTCCGACACGTCGAGCCGGGCCGCGAGCGCGGCCGTCGTGATCTTCTCGCGCTTCGGTGCCTCGAGCATCGTCGCGAGCGTCTGCAGGATCATCACGCGGCGCTCGCCCGGCTTCGGGCGCGGGCGGGAGGGTGTGGCCTGGCCTTCCGTTACGGCTTGGTCCTGCGGGTAAGTCGGCTGCATTTCTGTCGCCCCGATCGTGTGCCCAGTCGCAGCGATTTTAACGAACGAATCCGCTGGTCGACGTAATGCGGGCGGCCGGTGTCCGGCAAATGGCCGGGCAGGTGGCCGGTGATCCATACCGTGCCGATGCCGAGACGCTTGTAGCGCTTCAGGTGGTCGCGCGTATCCTCGACGAGGATCGCGTCGGTCATCCGCGCATGTACGGCGCGCAGCGTCCGGCGCAGCATCGTGTGGTCGGGCTTCGCGCGCCACGAGCGGCGGTCGCGCATGTGCTCGATCGCGATCACGCGCTCGAACAGCCGTTCGATGCGCAGTTCGCGCAGCACCGCGCGCGCGTAGTTCTCCGGCGCGTTGGTCAGCACGAGCTTGCGGCCCGGCAGCGCGGCGATGATGTGTGCGAGGCCGCGCTCGGCGCGCACCATCGCGGGGAGATCGGAAAACGTGTGAACCGCGCGCAGGAAGTCGTGCGGATCGATCGGGTGATGGCGCGTGAGGCCGAGGAGCGCGGCGCCGTAGCGCTGCGTATAGCCGGTGCGCAAGCGGTCGGCTTCGGCGCGCTCGACCTTGAGCGCATCGATGATGTATTGCGTCATCGCACGGTTGATCTCGGGAAAGATCGCGTGCGATGCGTGGTGCAGCGTGTTGTCGAGATCGAACAGCCAGACGGGCGCACCGGCGCGCGGCCGGCTGCGCGAGATGCGCCGGCGCCGCAGCGGGGCCGGCAGGTCGGGGCTGGCGGTCTTGCGGCGCGTGCTCAATGCGAGCGGATCATCGTGCCGAACGGCTGCTCGGTCAGGATTTCCAGCAGCACCGAGTGCTCGATCCGGCCGTCGACGATGTGCACCGACTTCACGCCGCTCTTCGCCGCATCGAGCGCCGACGAGATCTTCGGCAGCATGCCGCCGGAGATCGTGCCGTCCTCGAACAGCGCGTCGATCTCGCGCGCGGACAAATCGGTCAGCAGGTTGCCGTCCTTGTCCATCACGCCCGGGATGTTGGTCATCATCAGCAGCTTCTCGGCGTTCAGCACCGTGGCGAGCTTGCCCGCGACGAGGTCTGCGTTGATGTTGTACGACAGGCCGTCTTCGCCGAAGCCGATCGGCGAGATCACCGGGATGAACGCGTCGTCCTGCAGCGCCTTCACGACTGCCGGGTTGATCGCCTCGACTTCGCCGACCTGGCCGATGTCGATGTACTGGCCCGGGTTGTCGCGGTCCGGCATCAGCAGCTTGCGTGCGTGGATCAGGCCGCCGTCCTTGCCCGTCAGGCCCACCGCGTGGCCGCCGAAATGGTTGATCAGCGTCACGATGTCCTGCTGCACTTCGCCGCCCAGCACCCATTCGACGACTTCCATCGTCTCTTCGTCGGTGACGCGCATGCCCTGGATGAAGGTGCCGGCCTTGCCGATCTTTTTCAGCGCCTGATCGATCTGCGGACCGCCGCCGTGGACGATCACCGGATTGATGCCGACCAGTTTCAGCAGGATCACGTCGCGCGCGAAGCCTTGCTTGAGCCGCTCTTCCGTCATCGCATTGCCGCCGTATTTGATGACCACGGTCTTGCCGTGGTAGCGGCGGATGTACGGCAGCGCCTCGGCGAGGATTTCTGCTTTCAGCGTGGGGGCGATCTGCGAGAGGTCGATGGGCTCGGACATGGCGGCGGCTCAGGCTGGGAACGGTTGAAACACGGCGAATTGTACAGGAGTGGCGCAGCGCAGCATCGTGTTTTTGGGTGGGCCGGAGCGCTGGCGGCGCGGCTCGGACACCGCACGCGGCGGCCCGCCGGCTATGGCGTTGCGCGATGCGGGCGACGGTGCGCGGACGGCGGCGGCGGGCAGGTTCGCGTGCGCTCGCGACGAACCTCGGCCGGGCGGCCGGCGCGCAAAATCCGTGCGCCGCGCTATGCTTGTCGCGTGGGGCGACTTCACGCCCGTTTCCGCGATTGCGCCATGACCGATTCCGCCGCCGACGCCCGTTCCGCCCCGCGCCGCGCGCGCTGCCCGCACTGCGGGCGCGGCTTCGATTGCGGCGCGCACACGCAGCCGTTCGACTGCTGGTGCGCGTCGATGCCGGCGCTGCCCGGCGGCACGCAGCCCGCGGCCGGCATGCGCTGCCGGTGCCCCGAGTGCCTGGCCGACGAGATCGCGCGGCGCATGGCCGGCGCGGCCGGCTGACGGCGCCGGCCGGGCACGCGGTGCGCTCCGTGCCCCCGCTTCGATCCGGCCCCGCTGGAGGCGCCGCCCGCTAAACGGGTAAACTGCCCGGATGCAACGAATCACCACCACCGGGCGCGTCAACCTCAGTCACCTGTTCTGGCTCCGCAATCTCGCGATCGTCGGCCAGCTCGTGACGATCGGCGTCGTGCAGACCTATTTCGGCGTGCATCTGCCGCTACCGGCGATGCTGATGGTCATCGCGCTCGAAATCGTTTTCAACGCGCTGACCTGGGTGCGCGTGCTGCGCGCGCGGCCGGAAACCAATTTCGAGCTGCTCGGCCAGCTGTGGGTCGACCTCGGCGCGCTGTCCGCGCTGCTGTTCCTGTCGGGCGGCACGACCAACCCGTTCGTGTCGCTGTACCTGCCGTCGCTCGCGATCGCGGCGGCCGTGCTGCCGTGGCACCTGATGATCTGGCTCGCGGCGTTCGCGGTCGCGTGCTATGCGGCGCTCGGCTTCGATTCGGTGCCGCTCAACATGGACAATCCCGCGAACCTGTTCGACTACTACCGCACCGGGATGTGGGCGAACTTCATGGTCAGCGTCGGGCTGATCGCGTGGTTCGTCGCGCGCATGTCGAATGCGCTGCGCCAGCGCGATGCGGCGCTCGGCGAAGCGCAGCAGCACCTGCTGCGCGACGAGCGTGCGGTCGCACTCGGCGTGCAGGCCGCCACCGTCGCGCACGAGATGGGCACGCCGCTGTCGACGATCGCGATGCTCGCCGAGGAATTGCGCGACGCGGCGCGCGCCGATCCGGGGCTGGCCCGCTACGAGGCCGACCTGAAGGTGCTCGAGGAACAGATGACGCTCTGCACGTCGGCGCTCGCGCGCCTGCGCAGCCGCGCGAGCGCGCCCGCGAGCCGCCAGCCGGTGGACGACTGGCTCGACACGTTCGTCGAACACTGGCGCCTGCGGCATCCGCACGTGCAGTTCGAGCTGCTCGGCGCGCGTCCGGCGGGCGTCGCGCTCGACGACACGGTCGCGGCCGGCCAGATCCTGACGATCCTGCTCGACAACGCCGCGCGCGCGAGCCCGCAGCGCGTGACGCTGGCCGCGAAGGTCGCGCACGACCGCGCGGCCGACGAGATCGAATTCGAGGTATGCGACGACGGGCCCGGCATTCCGGCCGCGCTGCGCGAATCGCTCGGCGCGATGCCGGTCGACAGCACGCAGGGCGGGCATGGGGTCGGCCTGTATCTCGCGTTCAGTGCGGCCGTGCGGCTCGGCGGCGCGATCGAATTGTCCGATGTCACGCCGCGCGCGGCGGGCGGCAACGGGCGGGCCGGCGGTGCGGCGAACGGCCAGGCTGCGGCTGCATCGGGCCAACGCGCGGGCGAACGCATGGCCGAACGAACGGCCGGCACGCCGGACAGCCGCGCGGCCGGCGCAACCGCCGGGCGCGGTACGCGGGCCGTGCTGCGCCTGCCGGTCGTGCGCGTCGCGGCGCCGGCCGCCTCAACCAACACGTAGACGGAGAAACCACATGAGCGAGAACAATTTCCTGGTGATCGACGACAACGAGGTGTTCGCGGGCACGCTCGCGCGCGGCCTCGAGCGCCGCGGTTACGCGGTTCAGCAGGCGCACGACAAGGAGACGGCGCTCAGGCTCGGCGCGGGCGGCAAGTTCCAGTTCATCACCGTCGACCTGCATCTCGGCGAGGATTCGGGCCTGAGCCTGATCGCGCCGCTGTGCGATCTGCAGCCCGATGCGCGGATTCTGGTGCTGACCGGCTACGCGAGCATCGCGACCGCCGTGCAGGCCGTGAAGGAAGGCGCCGACAACTATCTCGCGAAGCCCGCGAACGTCGAGTCGATCCTGGCCGCGTTGCAGACCAACGCGACCGAAGTGCAGGCCGACGAGGCGCTCGAGAATCCGGTCGTGCTGTCGGTCGACCGGCTCGAATGGGAGCACATCCAGCGCGTGCTCGCGGAGAACAACAACAACATCTCGGCGACCGCGCGCGCGTTGAACATGCACCGCCGCACGCTGCAGCGCAAGCTCGCGAAGAAGCCGGTGCGGCAGTAAGCGGCGTGACGCGCGCCGCAGTCGTCGCGGCGGGTGTCGATGCCGTACGACGGGCGGCGCGGGTTGCGATGGGCGATCGCGCATGCGGGCAGGCCGTGCCGGGCTGTCCGCCGGACGCGCCAACGAAAACGGGCGGCCCGCCGGGCCGCCCGTTTCGCATTCGCCGCCGCGCGCGTTACAGCACGTAGCGCGACAGATCCTCGTCCTGCGCCACTTCGCCGAGCGCGCGGTCGACATACGTCGCGTCGATCGTCACGCGCTCGCCGGCGTGATTGCCGGCCGAGAACGACACTTCCTCGAGCAGTTTCTCGATCACCGTGTACAGCCGGCGCGCGCCGATGTTCTCGGTCTTCTCGTTGACCGAATACGCGATCTCCGCGAGGCGGCGGATGCCGTCCCGGGCAAATTCGAGCTGCACGTCTTCGGTCGCGAGCAGCGCCTGGTACTGCTTGACGAGGCTCGCGTCGGTTGCATCGAGGATCGCCTCGAAGTCCTCCACCGACAGCGATTCGAGCTCGACGCGGATCGGGAAGCGGCCCTGCAGTTCCGGAATCAGGTCGCTCGGCTTCGCGAGGTGGAACGCGCCGCTCGCGATGAACAGGATGTGATCGGTCTTCACCATCCCGTACTTCGTGTTGATCGTCGTGCCTTCGACGAGCGGCAGCAGGTCGCGCTGCACGCCCTGGCGCGACACTTCGCCGCCGCTGCCTTCATTGTTGCGCGACGTGATCTTGTCGATCTCGTCGAGGAACACGATGCCGTTCTGCTCGACGTTCTGCACGGCCTTCGTCTTCACTTCCTCGTCGTTGAGCATCTTCGCCGCTTCCTCGTCGGTCAGCAGCTTCAGCGCTTCCTTGATCTTCACCTTGCGGCGCTGTTTCTTGCCGCTGCCGAGGTTCGAGAACATCGAGCGGATCTGCTCGGTCATCTCTTCCATCCCGGGCGGCGCCATGATGTCCATGCCGACCGACGGCTGCTCGAGGTCGAGCTCGACTTCCTTGTCGTCGAGCTGGCCTTCGCGCAGGCGCTTGCGGAACGTCTGGCGCGTCGTGTTGTTGTCGTCGTTCGCGTGCTCGGCATTGCCGCCGAAGCCCACCGCGCGCGGTTGCGGCAGCAGGATGTCGAGGATGCGGTCTTCCGCCTGGTCGGTCGCCTTGCTGCGCACCTTGCGCATCTCGGATTCGCGCGTCTGCTTGACCGAGATCTCGATCAGGTCGCGCACGATGCTGTCGACGTCGCGGCCGACGTAGCCGACTTCGGTGAACTTGGTCGCTTCGATCTTGATGAACGGCGCATCGGCGAGCTTCGCGAGGCGGCGCGCGATTTCGGTCTTGCCGACGCCCGTCGGCCCGATCATCAGGATGTTCTTCGGCGTGATTTCCGTGCGCAGCGGATCGGCGACCTGCTGGCGGCGCCAGCGGTTGCGCAGCGCGACCGCGACGGCCTTCTTCGCCTTGTTCTGGCCGATGATGTGCTTGTCGAGTTCCGAGACGATCTCGGCAGGGGTCATGGTGCTCATGGGGCGGTCCTTACTCGATCGTTTCGATGATGCGGTTGTGGTTCGTGTAGATGCACATGTCGCCGGCGATCGCGAGCGACTTCTCGACGATCTCGCGCGGCGACAGCTCGGTGTTCTCGGCGAGCGCGCGGGCCGCGGCCTGCGCGTACGCGCCGCCCGAGCCGATCGCGCAGATGCCGCCTTCGGGGTCGAGCACGTCGCCGTTGCCGGTGATCACGAGCGTGGTGGTCGCATCGGCCGTGATCAGCATCGCCTCGAGGCGGCGCAGCATCCGGTCGGTGCGCCAGTCCTTCGCGAGCTCGACGGCCGCACGGGTCAGGTTGCCCTGGTGCTTCTCGAGCTTCGCCTCGAAGCGGTCGAGCAGCGAGAACGCATCGGCGGTGCCGCCCGCGAATCCGACCAGAACCTGGTTGTTGTAGATCCGCCGCACTTTCCGCGCGCCACCCTTCATGACGATGTTGCCGAGGGTTACCTGGCCGTCGCCGCCAAGCGCGACCTTGTCGCCGCGCCGGACCGAAACGATGGTCGTGCCGTGAAATTGCTCCATCTGCGTTCCTTGAGAAAAACGGGGAAGAGTCGGGCGGCGCGAGGCGCCGCCGCGTGAATCGCGCAGTGCGCCGGGGAGCGGCCCGGCACGCGTCCGTTTCATTTTAGGGCGGGCGCGGCGATATCAAGAGGCGGGAGGCAAATCGGCCGGTGGGGAAACCGGTGCAGGAAAAACAAAAAGCGCGCGGCAGGCCGCGCGCTTTCGGGAAGCAGCGTGTCGGAGCGGAACGCCGCTCGATCAGTCGCCGAACAGCTTCTGGCGCAACTCGCGGCGCTCCTGCGCCTCGAGCGACAGCGTGGCCGTCGGACGCGCGAGCAGGCGCGGAATGCCGATCGGCTCGCCGGTTTCCTCGCACCAGCCGTAATCGCCGGAATCGATGCGGGCGAGCGACTGCTGAACCTTCTTGAGGAGCTTGCGTTCGCGATCGCGCGTGCGCAACTCGAGCGCGTGCTCTTCCTCGATCGTCGCGCGATCGGCGGGATCGGGGACGATCACCGTCTCGCGCAGGTTCTCGGTCGTCTGGCCTGCATTCTTGAGGATGTCCGCCTGCAACTGTTCGAGCCGATTTTTGAAGAAGGCGAGCTGATCCTCATTCATGTAATCCTTGTCGCTCATCTTCAGGATTTCGGCTTCGGTCAAGAGTTTCTTCGTCATCTGCTTGCTTCTTCAATGTGCGGCAAATCAACAGATATTGCCTGCACTTTGGGATTACCCGCAACCGCGTTTGCATTCATTTGCGATTTGCCGCCGCGGGGCCGAAAGCCTCTGGAAAAACCGGTTCTCAAATACCAGGATAGGCCTGGCGCGGATTTGCGCGCGCGGCGAACCGGTGTGCTGCGCGGCAGATCGCATCGGCCGCGGCCGGGTGGCGGATTGGCGATCCGGCGCGGTTGCGATGCCCGGAAAACTGGTTCAGCAAGAACCGGGCCTGTTTGTTGCCGTACTCCAGCGGGCACGTATTGTAACTGAATCGCAAGCGGGCGCCGTATCGGGTCGATCCCCGTCGGCTGCGCCAATATCTAGAAAATATAACGCGCAAATCGCGAAAAAGCGATGACGGCGAAACCCTGCCCGCACGCCGCCGCCGGGGCCGCCGCGAAAGCGGCGGCGCGGGCGGGGCGCAAAGGGGCAAAAAGGGCCGCAAACGCGGCGCCCGCGCGCGTCAGGCGAGGCAGGCGTCGAGGCCGTCGGTGATCAGGTCCTGCGGCAGGTCGACGCCGATGAAGACCATCTTGTTGGTCTTCTTTTCGGCCGGCAGCCACTTGGCGGCGAGGTCGCTGCCCATCATCTGGTGCACGCCCTGGAACACGACCTTGCGGTCGACGCCCTTCATGAACAGCACGCCCTTGTAGCGCAGCATCCGCTCGCCGTAGATCTGCAGGATGCCGCCGAGGAAGTCTTCCAGCTTGTTCGGGTCGAACGGGCGGTCGTTGCGGTACACGAACGACTTGATCTTGTCGTCGTGGTGCGCGTGGTGGTGATGGTGGTGGCCGTGGTCGTGATCGTGCGCGCATTGACCGTGATCGTGGTCGCAATCGGCGTGATCGTGGTCATGGTCGTGATCGTGGTGGTGGTGCGCGTGATCGTCCTCGGCGAGGAAGTCGGGGTCGATCTCGAGCTTCGCGTTCAGGTTGAAGCCGCGCAGGTCGAAGATTTCCTTGATGTCGGCTTCGCCGAAATTCACGACCTTGATCGCGGCCCTCGGGTTCATGTGCATCAGGCGGTGCTTGAGATCGGCGACGGTCTGGTCGTCGACGAGGTCCGACTTCGTGATGAACAGGCGGTCGGCGAAACCGACCTGGCGCTGCACGACTTCGTGTTCGTCGAGCTGTGCGTCCGCGTGCTTCGCGTCGACGAGCGTGATGACCGCGTCGAGCAGGAAGTCGTCGGCGATTTCGCTGTCGATGAAGAAGGTTTGCGCGACGGGGCCCGGGTTCGCGAGGCCGGTCGTCTCGATCACGATGCGGTCGAAGTCGAGCTTGCCTTCGCGCTTCTTCGCGGCCAGATCGCCGAGCGCGCGTGCGAGGTCGCCGCGGATCGTGCAGCAGATGCAGCCGTTGCTCATCTGGATGATCTGCTCGTTCGAATCCTGCACGAGGATTTCGTTGTCGATGTTCTCTTCGCCGAACTCGTTCTCGATCACGGCGATCTTCATGCCGTGCTGTTCGTTCAGGATGCGCTTGAGCAGCGTCGTCTTGCCGCTGCCGAGAAAGCCGGTGAGGATGGTGACGGGAGTGGCCATGTCGGTCGCCTGTGGTTCGTGAATCGGGGTCAAAACCAGGATGTGCGTCGCGCCCTCGCGCTGCGAGCCGGGGCGCACAACCATCCATTGAAACATACCTGTCAAGCCCCCGCCCGTCGTCCGGACGACAGGCGAAAGCGCTGGCCCGCCAGGCGGGGCCGGCGGACCAGGGTGTCCGCCAAGATCGGGGCGATCAGACGATTTGCAACAGCAGGCCCTTCAGATATTCGCCTTCCGGGAACGCGGCGAGCAGCGGGTGATCGACGCCCGCGCCGAGCCGCTTCAGGATGCGTGCGTCGACCTTCGCGTCGGCTGCCGCGCCCGCGACGATCTTCTGGAACAGGTCCATGTCGATCGCGCCCGAGCACGAGTACGTGAACAGCAGGCCGCCCGGGCGCAGCAGCTTGAAGCCGCTCAGGTTGATGTCCTTGTACGCGCGCGCCGCGCGATCGACGCTGTCGCGGGTCGGCGCGAACTTCGGCGGATCGAGCACGATCAGGTCGAAACGCTCGCCTTCGTCGACGAGGCGGCGCAGCGTCTTGAATGCGTCGGCGTCGAGCCAGGTCGCGCGTTCGGCATCGAAGCCGTTTGCGACGACGTTCTGCTGCGCGAGCGCGAGCGCATCGCCCGACGAGTCGATCGACACGACGCGTTTTGCGCCGCCCTTCAGCGCCGCGAGCGAGAAGCCGCCCGTGTAGCAGAAGCAGTTCAGCACGTCGCGGTCGGCCGCGTACTGCGCGACGAGCGCGCGGTTGTCGCGCTGGTCGACGTAGAAGCCCGTCTTGTGGCCGTTCGGCACGTCGACGTGATAGCGCACGCCGTTTTCGTTCGCGATCAGCGTCGCGGGCGGCGCATCGCCGGCCAGCACGCCGGTCGTCTGTTCGAGCCCTTCCTTGTCGCGGATCGACACGTCCGAGCGCTCGTACACGTTCGGGCAGCCCGTCGCGCCGGTGAGCGCCGCGACGATCGCGTCCTTCCACGCTTCGACGCCCGCGGCCATGAACTGGCAGACGAGCTGGCCGCGCGGCGCCGCGCCGGCTTCCGCGGTGTCCGCCACGTAGTAGTCGACGATCAGCCCCGGCAGCCCGTCGGCCTCGCCGAACACGAGCCGCACCGCGCCCGTGCCGGACACCATCGTCGTGCGGTGCGCGACCGCGCGCTGCACGCGGCGCTTGAAGAACGCGTGGTCGATCGGCTCGTTCTCGTCGAAGCTCCACACGCGCACGCGGATCTGCGACTGCGGGCTGTACGCGCCGCGCGCGAGGAAGCGGCCGTCGTGCGTGCGCACGATCACGGTGGCGCCGGGCGCGGGCTTGCCGTCGACGCGGTCGATCGCATTGGCGTAGATCCAGGGATGGCGGCGCAGCAGCGATTTTTCCTTGGACGGCTTGAGTGTGACGGTTTGCATGATGGGATCGAAATGGGCCGCGCCCGAAGCCGACCGTTGCCGGTCGCCGCGCGCGGCGGGTAACACGGGACGCGCGTCAGTCGCGCTTCTTCGCGCGCGGATGCGCGCTGTCGTAAATCTTCGCGAGATGCTGGAAGTCGAGCGACGTATAGACCTGCGTCGCGGCGACGCTCGCGTGGCCGAGCAGTTCCTGCACCGCGCGCAGGTCGCCGCTCGACTGCAGCACGTGCGTCGCGAACGAGTGGCGCAGCACGTGCGGATGGACGTTGGCGGGAATGCCGGCGGCGAGCGCCGCGCGCTTCACGCGCTCGCGCACGACGCCGGGCGACATCCGGTTGCCGCGCACGGACACGAACAGCGGATGCGGGTCGTGCTTCACGAATTCGCCGCGCACCGCGAGCCATGCATTCAGCGCATCGATCGCCTTGCGGCCGACCGGCACCTTGCGCTCCTTGTTGCCCTTGCCGCGCACGGTGACTTCGGCTTCGGCGAGATCGAGCCAGCCGGCCGAGCGGTAGCCGTCGGCCTGCGTGTACATGACGTCGAGCCCGATCAGCTCGGCCAGGCGCAGCCCGGACGAATAGAACAGCTCGAGGATCGCGTGATCGCGGATGCTCTCGGTCGTGCCGGCGAGCGGTGCGTCCATCAGCGCCGACGCGTCGTCGACCGACAGCGCCTTCGGCAGCGTTTTCGGCCGCTTCGGCGCGCGCACCGCGGCAACCGGGTTCGCGGGCATCTCGATGCGCTGCGCGAGCCAGCGGTAGAACGCGCGCCATGCCGAAAGGCGGTGCGAGATCGAGCGCGCGGACAGCCCGCCCGCATGCGCGCGCGCGACCGCGCCGCGCATGTCGACGGCCGTCAGCGTGTCGAGCGGCCGGCCGGCCGCGAGCTTCTTCAGTTCGTCGAGTTCGTGCGTGTACGCGCGCAGCGTATGTTCCGACAGCTGCCTGACGTGCTTCAGGTTCGACAGGTAGGCGGCGACCGGATCGTCTGTCATCGCGTGCGCGGTCAGTGCGGCAGCAGGCGCGTGAGCGCCGCGCTCGCGAGCGTCGCGATCTGCGCGAGGAAGTCGGTGGCCATCCCGTCGTGGAAGCGGCGCGGATCGGGCGAACCGAGCACCAGCAGGCCGAACGCGGGCGCGTCGGCGCCGGCGAGCGGCGCGCGCAGTGCGAGCAGTGCGACCGATGCGGCCGAGCCGTCGCCGGCCGGCGCGGCTTCAGCGCCTTCCGCCGCATTCGCGGCCGAGGCGGCTACCGCGGGCGCGAGCCACTGCGCGGCCTCGAAGCCCGTGTTTGCGCCGCAGTACGGCGTCGACAGGCCGTTCGTGAACAGCCGCACTTCCTCGCCGACCTGGCGCGCGAAGTCGGCCTGCGCGTAGGTGTCGGCGACGTCCCACACGCGCAGCGCGGTTTGCGGCACGTCGAACACGTCGGCGATGCCGTCGGCGATCGTGCGCGGCAGCGCGTACGGATCGCGTTCCGCGATCACGCGTGCGGTCCAGCGGCTGAACTTCGCGGACAGGCTGTCGTTCTCGTGGCCATAGCGCACGAGTTCGGCGAGGCGGCGCTCGAGATGCTTGTTCTTGTCGCGCAGCATCTCCATCTGCCGCTCCTGCAGCGAGATCGCGGCCTTGCCGTGCGGGTTCGCGAGACGGATCGTCGCGAGCAGTTCGGCGTGCTGCGCGAAGAATTCGGGATTGGCGAGCAGGTAGTCGGCGACTTCGCGATCGTTCATGTGGCTGGAGCGTTCAATTATCAAGGACGTTGCAGGGTCAGGCGTTCAGGTCGATCTCGCCTTCGAACACGGTCGTGGCGGGCCCGGCCATCATCAGCGCGGCGGTTTCGTCGCGCGCGCCGTCCCAGCCGATGGTCAGCGTGCCGCCGTGCGTGTGCACGGTCACCGGCGAATCGAGCAGGCCGCGCCGGATGCCGGCCGCGACCGCCGCGCACGCACCCGTGCCGCACGCGAGCGTCTCGCCCGCGCCGCGCTCGTACACGCGCAGCTTCACTTCATTGCGCGACACGATCTGCATGAAGCCGGCGTTCACGCGCTGCGGGAAGCGCGCGTGGCGCTCGATCAGCGGGCCTTCTTCCAGCACGGGATACGCTTCGACATCGTCGACGACCTGCACCGCATGCGGATTGCCCATCGACACCGTCGAAATCCAGCGCGTCGCGCCGCCGACGTCGAGCGGCCACAGCGTGTCGCGGCCTTCGGTACGGCCGTCGAGGCCCGACGCATCGTACGGCACCTGTGCCGGCGCGAACACGGGCGCACCCATGTCGACGACGACTTCGCCGTTGTCCTGCAGCGTCAGCGTGATCAAGCCCTTCATGACCTGCACGCGCACGCTGCGCTGGTCGGTCAGGCCGCGGTCGCTGACGAATTTCACGAAGCAGCGCGCGCCGTTGCCGCAGTGTTCGACTTCGCCGCCGTCGCAGTTGAAGATCCGGTACTTGAAATCCGCGCCTTCGACGGTCGGTTTTTCGACGAGCAGCAACTGATCGGCGCCGATGCCGAAGTGCCGGTTGGCGAGCGCGCGCACCTGCGCTTCGGTGAGCGGCGGCAACGCGCGCGAATAGCCGTCGAGCACGACGAAGTCGTTGCCCGCGCCGTGCATCTTGGTGAACGAGAGTTTCACTGGGTCCGGGATTCCATGGCGAACAAGGCGGCCAGCACGACGCGAACGGCCCGCGGCCATGCCGGGCGGTCTCGTTCGTCGTGCTGATCTCAGCCGTAAATGATACATGCAGCCGACAGGGGCGTCCCGCACGGGCGGGCGTTTCGCGTCGCCAGTGGAGATGGGATGGGCGGTATCTGTCGATCGGTCGACTGGTCGCGTCAGCGGCGAGGGGACAAATTGACGCAGTGTGGTGGGCGTTGTCGCAGCGCAGGCGAGGCTTGGCGATGCGTGCCCGACGCACGGTAAAAGCACGGGACGACCCGGATGAGCGTTTTCGTACGGGTCAAATTGACAAGGTTATCAAGCGATTCGTATAGTCTGGCTATACGCCTGTAGGCCATGCTGTCGACATCGCGACTTGAGTGTGGGAGGTCCATGATCAAGTCATGGCAGCACAAGGGGCTGGAAGCGTTTTTCATGAACGGGAGCAAGGCGGGCATCCTGCCGGACCATGCTCCAAGACTGCGGCGCCAGCTTGCCCGTCTCGACGTGGCGAGCCGGCCGCTCGACATGAACGTGCCGGGCTGGCGGTTCCACGGTCTTGCCGGCGGGCTGGAAGGTTACTACGCGGTGAGCGTGAGCGGTAACTGGCGCCTGACGTTCAGGTTTGAGGGCTCCGATGTCGTCCTGGTGAATTACCAGGATTACCACTGAGGTGATTTAAGCCATGACACGCATCTTCAATCCGCCCCATCCGGGCGAAGCGCTGCGCGATGACGTGCTGCCGGCGCTCGGCCTGACCGTCACCGAGGCCGCCGCGCAGCTCGGCGTGACGCGCGCGGCGCTGTCGCGGATCCTGCACGGCCATGCCGGCATCTCGCCGGAAATGGCGCTGCGTCTCGAAGCGTGGCTGGGCGAGGACAGCGGCGGCAGTGCGGATCTATGGCTCGCGCAGCAGGTTGCGTTCGATCTCTGGCAGGCGCGCGCGAAAGGCGCGCCGAAGGTGGCGAGAGCGCGAGCGCAGGCGCGCGCATGACGGCGCGCCCGCGGGTTTCGCCCGGCAGGGTCAGTACAGGCTCGGCTCGCCGGGCGGGCGCGTCTTGAAGCGCTTGTGGACCCAGTAGTACTGCTCGGGCATCAGCGGGATCTGTTCCTCGAGGAATTCGTTCATCCGCCGCGCGTCGAGATCGTCGTCGCCGGTCGGGTACCGATCCCACGGCTTGAATACCTTCAGCCGGTAGCCCTTGTAGTTCGGCAGCACCTCGCCGATGAACGGCACGAGCTGCGCTCGGCCCGTCTTCGCGAGCCGGCCGACGGCCGTCAGCGTGCAGGCCGGCACGCCGAAGAACGGAACGAACGTCGAGTTGCGCAGCCCGTAGTCCATGTCGGCGCCGAGCATCACGGGCTTGCGGTCGCGCAGCCAGCGCAGCACGACGCGCGCACTGTCCGCGCGGCCGACCATCTCGGCGTCGAAGCGCCCGCGCGCCTTCTTCGCTTCTTCCTCGAGCACCGCGTTCGAGAATGGCTGGTAAAGCGACCCGCAGCGGCGCTGCAGCGACCGGTTGAGCCAGATCGAACCGGCTTCGATGCCGACGAAGTGCAGGCCGAGGAACAGCGTCGGCGGCAGGTCGGGATCGGTGAGGTCGACCGCGCTGTCGACCTGGATCAGCTTCTCGAGCTTCTTCGCGGAGCCGAACCACTGCACGCTGCGCTCGACGTAGCTGCGGATCGCATGGCGGAAATGCAGGCCGGCCACTTCCTCGCGCCGTTCGTCGCTCCAGTCCGGGAAGCAGAGTTTCAGGTTGGTGTGTACGATGCGTTTTCGCCGGCTGGGGATCTGGTACAGCATCCAGCCGAGACCGTCGCCGAGCCGCGCGGTCAGGCCGTACGGCAACAGGGCGAGCAGCTTCAGGAAGCCGATGGCGAGATGCGTGCCGAGGCGGCCTAGCATGCGGCACCTCCGTGGGGCCGGATGGCCGGCGCGTTGCGAGCAGGGTGGTAAGACAGCGGAAGAAACAGCACGGGCGGCGCTCTGTGACAATTCAGGAAAGCCGCTATAATACGGGCTTCGCCGAGTTAACTGACAACTTGCGGGGCGAAGCCGGCTGGCGCGAAGCGCGCTGCCCGGTCCTGGTAATCCGCTAAAGCGTCGCCGCTTCAGGCCCAACGAAGCTGGCTACGTGAAACCAACCGTAACCACACAGGAGCCTGAAAAAGTGGCAAACGATTATCTCTTCACGTCCGAATCCGTCTCCGAAGGCCATCCGGACAAAGTCGCGGACCAAATCTCGGACGCGATTCTCGACGCCATCCTCGAGCAGGACAAATATTCGCGCGTTGCGGCGGAAACGCTGTGCAACACGGGTCTCGTCGTGCTGGCCGGTGAAATCACCACGACGGCCAACATCGATTACATCCAGATCGCGCGCGACACGATCAAGCGCATCGGCTACGACAACACCGACTACGGCATCGACTACAAGGGTTGCGCGGTGCTCGTCGCATACGACAAGCAGTCGCCGGACATCGCCCAGGGCGTCGATCGTGCCCACGACGACAACCTCGACCAGGGTGCGGGCGACCAAGGCCTGATGTTCGGTTATGCGTGCGACGAAACACCGGAACTGATGCCGCTGCCGATCCACCTGTCGCACCGTCTCGTCGAGCGCCAGGCTAGCCTGCGCCGCGACGGCCGCCTGCAGTGGCTGCGTCCGGACGCGAAGTCGCAGGTGACGGTCCGCTACGTCGACGGCAAGCCCGATTCGATCGACACCGTCGTGCTGTCGACGCAGCACGCACCGGACATCGAGCTGCCCGCGCTGCGCGAAGCCGTGATCGAGGAAATCATCAAGCCGACGCTGCCGGCCGACCTGATCAAGGGCGACATCAAGTTCCTCGTGAACCCGACCGGCCGGTTCGTGATCGGCGGCCCGCAGGGCGACTGCGGCCTGACGGGCCGCAAGATCATCGTCGATACGTACGGCGGTGCCGCACCGCACGGCGGCGGCGCGTTCTCGGGCAAGGATCCGTCGAAGGTCGACCGTTCGGCTGCGTATGCAGGCCGCTACGTCGCGAAGAACATCGTCGCCGCCGGCCTCGCGTCGCGCGCGCTGATCCAGGTGTCGTACGCGATCGGCGTTGCCGAGCCGACCTCGGTGATGGTCAACACGTTCGGCACGGGCCGCGTGTCGGATGCGGTGATCACGAAGCTCGTGCGCGAGCACTTCGACCTGCGTCCGAAGGGCATCATCAAGATGCTCGACCTGCTGCGCCCGATCTACGAGAAGACCGCTGCTTACGGCCACTTCGGCCGCGAAGAGCCGGAATTCTCGTGGGAAGCGACCGACAAGGCGCTCGCGCTGGCCGAAGCGGCCGGCGTGGAGCCGACGGCACGCGTCGCGTAAGCGTCGTTTGCCCGAAACGAAAAAACCCCGGCATTGCCGGGGTTTTTTTATGGATTCCGATCGCCGGCGCAACGGCGGCGATCATGGCGGGCAGTGCCCGTCGGCGCTGCTTCAGCGCGCACCGAACCCGAACCAGCCGTTGCTGGCCGCGAGGCGGCGCGGGCGGTTGACGCGGCGTTGCGGGCCGAGCGCGCGGCGCAGCGCGAGCGCGCGCAGCGACGACGGCTTCTGCAGCAGCGAGCGCAGGCCGGCACGGCGTGCGAACGTCTGCGCGCTCATCATCGAGAAAAACGCGTGGAACCACGCGCGGATGCCGTCGAGCCGGCCGTGCGCGGGCGCGCGCTCGGCCAGCGCCTGCGTGCGTGCGCGGTGATGGCGCAGCGGGCGGGCAGGAGCGGACGGCGCGACGCGCTTCGCAGCGCGGTTGAGACGGGAAGTCAGACGGAATGGCATGTGAACGATGCTTCGCTTGTATGGATGGCGCCCTTGAAGAGCGCACTGGTATGAACGGCCTCGGATGACGCAACGGATCATATCGAAAGCCGCTGCGCGCCGCGCCCGCCAGAATTGACAGGCCGCGACAGGCTACAGGGGATTCATGACGGGCAAAAGTCGCGATAAACCCTTGTGCCGCAAGGCGTGTGCCGCATACCGCCTGTCGGTGAGGCCAGCGCCGTGCCGCACAGTTCCCTTGCGCCAGATCAAATCGGCGATTGGCATGCCCCTGCGTACGACAATGGCGCTGTTCGCGGCATCCGGCGCCGATTTACAATCGTCACATTCACACAATAAACGTCTGGCATCCCATGTCGTCTCCATTGCAGTCGGAATCGATCCGCGCGCAAGTCGCGGAATTGCGCGAACGCGGGTTCGTCGTCGCGCGTGGCCTCGTCGGCGAGCAGCAATGCGCGGCGCTCAAGCGGATTGCAGAGCGGCAGTTGCAGGAGGCTGTCGAGCCGATCGAGTTCGAGGCGGACCTGCGCTACCCGGGCGCACCCGATTCGAAGCATGCGCCGGGCGGGCACACGGTGCGGCGGCTGCTCGATGCGTACTCGCGCGATCCGGCATTCGCCGAGCGCGCGATCGCACCCGAAATCGGCGCGTGGATGCGTGAGTATTTCGGCGAAGAGCCCGTGCTGTCGCGCGCGCATCATAACTGCATGATGACGAAGCACCCCGCGTACGGCAGCCTGACGGGCTGGCATCGCGACTTCCGCTACTGGGCGTTCGAGCGTTCGGACATGGTGTCGGTATGGCTCGCGCTGGGGCCGGAAACGAACGAGAACGGTGCGTTGTGGCTCGTGCCGGGTTCGCATACGGCCGAATTCGGGCCTGAAGCGTTTGACGATGCGAAGTTCTTCCGCAGCGACCTGCCGGAGAACCGGAAGATGATCGACGCGGCCACGTGCCCGTCGCTCCAGGCGGGCGACGTCGTGTTCTTCCACAGCAACACGCTGCATTCGGCCGGGCAGAACCGTTCCAACCAGGTGAAGTTCTCGCTCGTGTACACGTATCACGGCGCGAGCAACCGGCCGGTGCCCGGCACGCGCTCGGCGGCGAAGCCGGAAGTGCAGTTCTAGGTGCGGATCGGTCGGCGCGGCGAGGCCGCGACGATCACGCGATGCGGCGCATCGCGGGCGAATGAAGCAACGGGCGGCCTGGCCGCCCGTTTCGTTTTGCGCGGCCCGATCAGGGTGACGCGGGCCGTTCGCGCGGCTGCGCGATCAGCGCTTGCCGCCCGGCATCGCGAGGCCGATCAGGCCGACGAACGAAGCGACGGCGCCGCCCACGATCAGCAGGATCGTCTTCGTGGCGGGCGAGCCGGTGAAGAGGCGCGACATGTTGTCGTTGATCGAATGGAACGACTGGCCGCCGAAATACAGCAGCACGACGCCGCCGACGAGCAGCGCAACCGAGATGACGCGGGACATACCAACCTCGCTGAAACGGTGATTCGAGACGCCGCAGTGTAGGCGACGACCGCGGTCGCGTCCATCGCCGTGCGCGCATCGGCCGCCTTCGTTACCATAGCCGTCGTGCGTTTTCTTCGCCGCCGTCGCGCCCTGTGCGCGGCCGGCGCGCGCCCCTCCCTCCGACGTCCTGACGGGAAATACTCATGGCCTACGAAGCAGCTTCCGAACGTTATGCGGACATGCAATACCGCACCTGCGGCAAATCCGGGCTCAAACTGCCCGCGCTGTCGCTCGGCCTGTGGCACAACTTCGGCGACTCGACGCCGATCTCGACGCAGCGCGAGATCCTGCGCACCGCGTTCGACCTCGGCATCAACCACTTCGATCTCGCGAACAACTACGGGCCGCCGTACGGCAGCGCCGAAACCAACTTCGGCCGGCTGCTGAAGGAGGATTTCCTGCCGTATCGCGACGAGTTGCTGATCTCGACGAAAGCCGGCTGGGACATGTGGCCGGGGCCGTACGGCAGCGGCGGCGGGTCTCGCAAGTACGTGCTCGCGAGTCTCGACCAGAGCCTGCAGCGGATGGGGCTCGACTACGTCGACATCTTCTATTCGCACCGCTTCGACGCGCACACGCCGCTCGAGGAAACGGCGGGCGCGCTCGCGTCGGCCGTGCAGCAGGGCAAGGCGCTCTACATCGGCATTTCGTCGTATTCGGCGGCGAAGACGCGCGAGATGGCCGAGTTGCTCGCGCAGTACAAGGTGCCGCTGCTGATCCACCAGCCTTCGTACAACATGCTGAACCGCTGGATCGAGAGCGACCTGCTCGGCGCGCTCGACGACGTCGGCGCGGGCAGCATCGCGTTCACGCCGCTTGCGCAGGGGCTGCTCACGTCGAAGTACCTGAACGGCGTGCCGGCCGACGCGCGCGTGAACAAGCCGGGCGGCGGCTCGTTGAAGCAGGATCACCTGAGCGCGGACAACCTCGAGCATGTGCGCAAGCTCAACGCGATCGCCGAACGGCGCGGTCAGAGCCTCGCGCAGATGGCGCTTGCGTGGGTGCTGCGCAATGGCCGCGTGACGTCCGCGCTGATCGGCGCGAGCCGTGCGGAGCAGGTGCGTGAAAACGTCGGCGCGCTGAAGAACCTCGAATTCTCGGCGGAGGAACTCGCGGAGATCGATCGTTACGCGACGGAAGGCGGCATCAATCTGTGGGAAAAGCCATCCACCGATCAGGCGATCTGACCGGCAGTCGATACGGCATGCGAAACATCGCATGCCAGTATCACCGTCTTGCAGACAACACGTCGCATCGATGCGGCGCAGCGATGCGCGTCAGGCACGGGGCGCGCGGCTAGAGCAGTGCTGGCAAGCCTTCGACCAGCAATACCGCGACGCCGACGCCGAGGATGACGCCCAGCACGCGCATCAGGTTGTGGCGGAATTCGGTTGCGCATGGCACCGCGCCGAGAAATAGCGCTCCGGCCAGCGCCATCGGGATCAACAGAATGAAGTCGCCGATCGTGAAATAGGTAGTCATGCGTGTCTCCAGTGTCGGCCGGAGTTGGCGCTTCAGCGCTTACTTCGGCCCCATGCCGGGTATTTCTAGTATTGGTCCGACCCGATTGCGAGCGGGGCGGTCAATTCGAGTATAGGCAACCCGGCGATGTTTTCGCTATCCGAACCATTAAAAATCAGCGGAAAGCCTCGCGAGTCGCGCATTTTTCCCGCAAATTCGACGAACGCCTTGCACGCATCTTTCCCGTTCCTTTCGATTTTCGCGGAATTGTCGTATGTGTCCGATGCAGGCCGCCGCACCTGCGGGCGCGGCGGCCTGTCCGCTTATGTGCGGTCGGGTTGCGTGCGTGCGGCCGGCGCGCGGAACACGAGCGCGAGCCCGGCAATGATCGCGCCCATACCGGCGAGCGCGAGCGGTTCGGGCCGGTTGCCGAGCCACACGGCATCCATCAGCGTGGTGACGACGGGCACGAGATAGAACAGGCTCGTCACGTTGACGAGATCGCCGCGCTGCATCAACCGGTAGAACAGCAGTTGCGCGATCACCGAAATCACGATGCCGAGCCACAGGAGCGGCACGACGAACGCCCAGCTCATGTCGAACGAAATCGGCCGGAACGGCACGATCGCCACGCACAGCGCGAGGCCGATCGCATTCTGCAGCGGCAACACGTCGGCGGGTGCCGCACGTACGCGTTTTTGCAGCAGCGAGCCGACGGTCAGCGCGACGAGCGCCGTGAGCGCGCACGCGATGCCCGCGACCGGCAGGCCGGCGGCGCCCACGCCGCGGCCTACCACGATCGCGAGACCGGCCAGCGACAGCGCGAGCCCCGCGACGCGTACGGGCTGCCAGTGCCGCTCGACGATCGCCAGCGTGAGGATCGGCTGCACGCCGAGGATCGTTGCGAGTACGCCCGGTGCGATCCCGCGCTCGAGCGCGAGCAGGTAGAAGATCGAATAGCCGCCCATCATCAGCAAGCCGGTCAGCGCGGCCATGCGCCGCTCGCCGTGCGGCGGCAGCCAGCGTTTGCGCACGAAGGCCAGTGCGAGCAGCACGAGCGACGCGAGCGCGAAACGCGCGGTAAGAAAGACGAACGCGGATGCGTGACGCAGACCGAGTTCAGCGAAGATCGCGCCGCTGCTCCACAGCAGCACGAAGAGCGACGTCGCTCCATGCGCGGCAAGCGCGCGTTTGAACGAAACCATGTGAATCCACCTGTCGAACGGATCGGAACGTTCCATCCGCGCGCGCAGCAAGGCGCCGTGCGTCAAGACGCACGAACGAAGCCGACGGGCGAATGAAAGACGAAACGGAAGCCGGCTGGTCAGCCGGCGCGTGCCGCCGGAGGGGGCGGCGCGGCGCCGACGAGCGGCGGTGCGACAGGAGGCGGGAGGACCGACGGATGCGCGCATGCCTGCGGCCGCGCGTCGAACTGCGGCCGGGATTTTGCGAGGGCGGACGTGAGCGGATGCATCGTGTCGGAATGCGGTTGAACGCGAATGAACGTCAAAGGTACTGCAAGGCCGGCATCCGGCGCAACAACTGTCGGCGGCCCCGCATGGCGAAAGACGCGTTGCGGTGATGCCGGGCGACGCTTGTGCGCGGCGGCTGCGCGAGCCGTGTTCGAGACGGGGGAAGGAGGCTGTAGCGTGCGAGGCAAGCGGCGTGGTTCCGGCAGGCTCGGTCACGCGAAATCTCCTGGCGGCCCGGCACGCGGCAAACAATATGCGCATTGCGTCGATCGCGGGTGCGCCGCAGTGCCGGGCGGATTCGGCGGGCAGTCACATTCGACAGGGTATGATGGGGGTGTCCGCCCGTGCAAGCGCACGGGCGGCGCAGTGGTTGATTGGAGACATTCGACGAATTCGCGGCACTTCGCTTGCTTCTTCTTCTTTTCGCGCTTCGATAAACCGTGAACAATGGGATTACGCGCAACGCTCCGTCGAGAGCGGCGCGGATCGCGCATTTGCCGGCTCGCCAGCGGGCCGGGTTTCAAGATTCAAGAGTGGGGAACCATCATGCATGTCGGGTCGATTGTCTGCACTACCCATATCGCGGTGCCGAAGGGCGCGCGCGGCATCGTCCAGCGCATCCTGGGCGACATGGCCATGGTGACCTGGTACGCGGGCGTGCCGGGTGAGTCGAAAGAACTCAACACCGAGCCGTTCTTTCTCGAGGATCTGATCGACACCGGCGAATCCGTGCTGCCGGCCGGCGCGGCGCTCCACTAAGCGAACACCGCACCGGACGCTCGTCTTTCGGCCCGGCTGGCGGCACAATGCGGGGCATGACAGACGCCACTTCCGCTCCCGCTTCTCCCGCCGGCCCGCCGTTCGCCGGCCTCACGCCCGAGTGCGTGCTCGACGCGCTCGACAGCGTGCTGATGCCGGCCGGCCTGCGCACCGACGGGCGCCTGCTCGCCCTCAACAGCTACGAAAACCGCGTCTACCAGGTCGGCATCGAAGACGGCCCGCCGGTCGTCGCGAAGTTCTACCGCCCGGCGCGCTGGTCGGACGATGCGATCCTCGAAGAGCACGCGTTCGTTGCCGAACTCGCCGAGCGCGAGATTCCGGCGGTGCCTGCGCGCACTTTCGACGGCCGCACGCTGCACGCGTTCGACGGTTTTCGTTTCTCGATCTTCGAGCGGCGCGGCGGTCGCGCACCCGATCTCGATCGCAGCGACACGCTCGAATGGCTCGGCCGCTTCATCGGCCGGATTCATGCGGTCGGCGCGACGCAGCCGTATGTCGCGCGTCCCGTGCTCGACATCGAGACGTTCGGCCATGAGCCGCGCGACTACCTGCTCGCGCACGATTTCATTCCGGATGACGTACGACCCGCGTACGAGACGGCAGTCGCGCTCGCGCTCGAAGGTGTCGAGGCCGCGTTCGAACGTGCGGGCGAGATTCGCCTGCTGCGCACGCACGGCGACTGTCATCCGAGCAACGTGCTGTGGACCGATGGCGGCCCGCACTTCGTCGATTTCGACGACAGCCGGATGGCGCCCGCGATCCAGGATCTGTGGCTGCTGCTGCCGGGCGACCGCGAAGGCGCGTCGCGCGCGCTGGCGGACTTGCTGGCCGGCTACGAGGATTTCTGCGAATTCGAGCCGCGCGAGCTGCATCTCGTCGAAGCGCTGCGCACGCTGCGACTGATCCACTACGCGGCATGGCTCGCACGGCGCTGGGACGATCCCGCGTTCCCGGCCGCGTTTCCGTGGTTCAACACGCATCGTTACTGGGAAGCGCGCGTGCTCGAACTGCGCGAGCAGATCGGCGCGATGCAGGAAGGGCCGCTCTGGCCCGTGTGACGGCGCGCGCGGCACCGGCGCCGCGCGGCAGGCTTGCGCGGGCCGCGGCGCGATGCGCGCGGCCCGTCCGGTTCAGAACTTCAGCATCAGCTTGATCAGCGCGGCGAAGCGCTTGCCGTACGGCGGCGCGAGCAGGTTGCGCGCGTTCAGGCGCGCCTGCGTGAGCACGGGCTTCATCTTCGAGAACGTCACGAAGCCGTCGTAGCCGTGGTACGCACCCATGCCGCTCGCACCGACGCCGCCGAACGGCAGGCTGCCGCACGCAATGTGCATCAGCGTTTCGTTGACCGACACGCCACCCGAGATCGTTTCGTGCATCACGCGGTCGATCGTGCCGCCGTCCTCGTCGAACAGATAGAGCGCGAGCGGACGCGGGCGCGCATTCACGTATGCGATCGCCTCGTCGAGCCGCTCGTACGGCACGAGCGGCAGCAGCGGCCCGAAGATTTCCTCCTGCATCAGTTGCGACGCGGCCGGCACTTGCGTGATCGCGCACGGCACGAAGCGGCGCGACGCAGGGTCGGACTGCGCGTCGGACAGCGGGTGCAGTTGCGCGCCGGCCGCCTGCGCATCGCTCGCGAGTTGCTGCAGCCGCGCGTAATGGCGCGGCGACACGATCGTCGTGTAGTCGCCGTTGGCCGACAGGTCGGGATACATCTTCGCGAATCGTGCTCGCGCCCGCTCGATGAACGCGGCTTCCATGCCGCGCGGCAGCAACACGTAGTCGGGCGCGATGCAGGTCTGGCCCGCGTTCAGCGTCTTGCCCGCGACGATCGCGTCGACGGCCGCGTCGAAGCGTGCATTCGGTCCGACGATCGCCGGCGACTTGCCGCCGAGTTCGAGCGTGACGGGCGTGAGGTTGTCGGCGGCCGCGCGCATCACATGGCGGCCGACCTGCGTCGAGCCGGTGAACAGCAGATGATCGAACGGCAGCCCGCTGAACGCGGCGCCGACCTCCGCATCGCCGTTCACGACCGCGACGTGGTCGCGCGTGAAGGTCTTCGCGATCAATTGCTCGAACAGCGCCGACGTGCGCGGCGTCAGTTCGGACATCTTGACGATCGCGCGGTTGCCGGCCGCGAGCGCGCAGATCAGCGGGCCGGCCGCGAGCAGCACCGGGTAGTTCCATGGCACGACGATGCCGACCACGCCGAGCGGCTGCGGAATCACCTTCGCGCGCGCCGGGCGCAGCCACTTGTTCATCGGCTTGCGGATCGGTTTCATCCAGCGCTTGCCGTGCTTGAGCGCGTCGTCGATCTCTTCCTTCGCCATCCAGATTTCCGACAGCAGCACTTCCTGCTTCGCGCGATGGCCGAAATCGGCGCTGATCGCTTCGGCGAGCGCGTCCGCGTTGTCGATCAGCATCGTGCGCAGCGCGCGCAGGTGCTGCGCGCGCGTCTCCCATGCCGGGTACGGTGCGCGCAGGTAGGCCGCGCGCTGGTCGCGCAGCAGCGATGTCAGCGCGTCGGCCGGCGACAGTGCTTGCGGGGCCAGTTCGGGCAGGTCGTTCTTCATGTTGTCTCCTCCAGTTGGGCCTGGCTTGTCGGCCAGCCGTCACGCCGCACGCGAGCGCTCGGCGAGCGCGGCGACGCGGATCGGGGTGGTGCGCGTCGCGCGGCGCGGGGCCTGATGCGACGCATGCTCGAAAACCGGTTGCAGCGTGGGGCGGGCGTCGCATCCGCGCGACGGTATCCGCATCCGAAAATCGCACCGCGGCGTGTTCGCGTGCCGCGCGATACGACTGCTGCCGGGCACGCGACGCTGCAGCACGAGCGCTTGCCGGTGCAGCGAAGCGGGGCAGTGCAACGCGCACGCCAATGCGGGTCGCAGCGCATCGTGCCGCTGCGGCAGCCAGCCGTCCAAACGGTCGGCGACCACGCGCGCCGTTCGATTTCGATCGGCCGCGCGCATGTCGCTGCAGGTCCCCGCGCGGGCAGTCGTTTGAAATGAAATGCGGGCCACGCGCGTCGCATCCGGGCAACCCGGTCGGCACGCGGCCTGCAGAACCTGGCGCTGCATCGTCGTCTCTCCCGTTTCGCGACGGATCGGCTTCTCGTGGCCGGCGTGTCGCGCAAAGCGAATCGATACATCTTAAATTTAGTTCACGCGGGCGTTTAGAGGAATCGCTCTTGAATCCGCGCGCCGCGCGCATCACGGCCATTCCTACAATGCCCGAACATTACAGGGACGCGGTCGCGCGGCGGTGCCGGGCGCCTTCCATGACACGACGGAGACGCGACATGCAATACGACTACATCATCGTCGGCGGCGGTTCGGGCGGTTCGAGCCTGGCAGGCCGTCTCGCCGATGCCTGCCCCGACGCGACGATCGCGCTGATCGAAGCCGGCCCGCATACGGAGCGCAACCTGCTCGTCAACATGCCGGTCGGCATCGCGGCGCTGGTGCCGTTCAAGCTCGGCACGAACTACGGCTACGAGACGGTGCCGCAGCCGGGCCTCGGCGGGCGGCGCGGCTACCAGCCGCGCGGGCGCGGGATGGGCGGCTCGAGCGCGATCAACGCGATGATCTATACGCGCGGCCACCCGGGCGACTACGACGAGTGGGCGCGGCTCGGCGCAACGGGCTGGGGCTGGCAGGACGTGCTGCCGTATTTCCGCCGCGCGGAAGGCAACGAGCGCGGCGCCGATGCGTGGCACGGCGCGGACGGCCCGCTGTCGGTGTCGGATCTGCGTTTTCGCAATCCGTTCTCCGAACGATTCATCCAGGCCGCGCACGCGGCCGGCTATCCGCTGAACGACGACTTCAACGGCGCGACGCAGGAAGGCGTCGGCTTCTATCAGGTCACGCACCGCGACGGTTCGCGCTGCAGCGTCGCGCGTGCTTACATCTATGGCCGCAACCGGCCGAACCTGCACGTGATCACCGATGCGACGGTGCTGCGCGTCGGCTTCGACGGCAAGCGCGCGGTCGGCGTCGCGATATCGCGCAACGGCCGCGTCGAGACGCTCGGCGCGCGCGCGGAAGTGATCCTGTCGGCCGGTGCGTTCAATTCGCCGCAACTGCTGATGTGCTCGGGGATCGGCCCGGCGGAGCAATTGCGCCGGCACGGGATCGCGGTCGTGCAGGATGCGCCGGACGTCGGCACGAACCTGATCGACCACATCGACTTCATCATCAACACGCGCGTGAATTCGTCTGAACTGGTCGGCGTGTGCCTGCGCGGGATCGCGAAGATGACACCCGCACTCGCGCGCTATTTCTCGAGCCGCACGGGGATGATGACGAGCAATGTCGCGGAGGCCGGGGGCTTCATCAAGAGCGATCCGTCGCTCGAGCGTCCCGACCTGCAGCTGCATTTCTGCACGGCGCTCGTCGACGACCACAACCGCAAGATGCACTGGGGCTTCGGCTATTCGCTGCACGTATGCGCGCTGCGGCCGTTCAGCCGCGGCACGGTGGCGCTCGCGAGCGGCGATGCGCGCGACGCGCCGCTGATCGATCCGCGTTTCTTCAGCGATACGCGCGATCTCGACCTGCTCGTGCGCGGCACGCAGGCGATGCGCCGCATCCTGTCGCAGGCGCCGCTCGCATCGCAGGGCGGGCGCGAGCTGTACACGCGGGCGGACCAGAGCGAAGCCGAGCTGCGCGCGACGATCGTCGCGCATGCCGACACGATCTATCACCCGGTCGGCACGTGCCGGATGGGCTCCGATGCGCGCGCGGTCGTCGATCCGCAACTGCGCGTGCGCGGCGTCGAAGGGTTGCGCGTGGTGGATGCGTCGGTGATGCCGACGCTGGTCGGCGGGAACACGAATGCGCCGTCGGTGATGATCGGCGAACGCGCGGCGGACTTCATCGTCGCGGCGCGCAGGGGCGGCGTGCCGCGCGGCGAGGCGGCCGCGGCGGTGCACGGCCGCTGAGCGGCGCGCACCGGGCGGCGGCCGGCGCAAGCCCGTTATTGGCGGGAACAGGCCCTATGCAAACGTATCGACGAGGCCGGCGCGGCTCACGCTCGCGGCGGCCGGTGCGGATTGCGCAGCGTCGGCGGGTGCATCGACGGCTGACGATCCGCCGTGCCCGCGGCGCGGCGACTGGCCGCCGGCGAAGGTCTGTTGCGGGTTCTGCTGCTGCGATGCGAAGCCGCCGTCGCTGACGGTCGCGCTGCCGAGCCCGAGCCCGCCCGCTTCCATCGCTTCACGCAGCTTCGGCAGCGCGGCTTCGACCGCGTCGCGCACCTGCGCATGCTGCGACACGAACAGCGCGTGCGCGTGGTTGTCCGCGACGCGCAGCACCACCTGCAGCGGCCCGAGATCGGGCGGGTTGAGCGTCAGCTCGGCGCTCTGCTGGTGCGCGTTCGACAGGAACACGACCTTCTGGCTCAGCGCGTCCGTCCAGTCGGCGGTGCCGACGTGCGGCGCGAGCACGTGCGTGTTGGCGGCGGCGATCGCGCTCGCCGCCGGCGACAACTGCAGGTTCGCCTGCGCCGCGGCCGCAGCCGATGCGCCGGCCGCGAGCGTCGCGCTGGCGGCCGGGTCCGTTGCGTCGCTGGCGGCCGCGAGCGCATGCTGCGCGCCGGTCTGCGCGCTCGCGTCGGCCTGCAGCGCCTGCGCGGTGGCCTGCGTCGGCGTCTGCTGCGTGGCGAGCGCCCCTTTCGCGTCGGCGAGCGTGCGGTCGAACGTCGGCACCTTCGGCGTCAGCGGTGCGGCGGCGGTCGATGCAGAAGATGCCGACGATGCCGGTGCCGATGTCGAAGCCGTCGCGCCGCTTGCAGGCGTCGCGATCGCGCCCGAACCGCCGGTCAGCTTGGCGAGCGCCGCTTGCAGCGCGTCGCGGCTCGACGCCGGCGTGGCCGGCTGGGCGGCCGCATCCCCGGCCGCGTGGTCCGCCAGCGCGGCCGTCGCATCGGGCTGGCCGGACACGGCCGTCTTTTGCACGGTAGCGGTAGCGGCGGCGGTAGCGGTAGCCGTAGTCGTAGCGATAGCGGCGGCATCGGCCGGCGTCGCATTGTCCGTGCGCGCCTGCAGTTGTGCCTGCACGGCCGCGGCGGCCGCGAGCGCTCCGGCGTCGGGGTTGGTGGTGGCGTTCGCGGCGTCGGTCGACTGATCGTCGTCGGTGCCGGACGGCTTCGTGCCGGCAGCCGGCTTCGACGCGGCCTGCGTCGTCGACGCATCCGGCGTGGCGGAATTCGCCGCGTCGCGCCGCGTGGCGACGCTTTGCTTCAGCGTCTGCGCGAACGGCCCGGCGGCCGTGACGGCATCGTTGCCGGCGGCGGTGCCGGACGAACCCGCGCCGCGGGCGGCCTTGAGTGCGGCGCCGGCGGTGTCGATCAGCGCGCCGAGCAGGGGCAGGGGAGGCATGGCGGTTCTCTCGTTCGAATGCGGTGGTCGGTTACGACGAGCGGGCCGCGTCGGCCCGCATGCGCAGGATTTTCGCGGCGTGTTCGTCGGCGTCGCGCTGTTCGCGACGGGCGTCGAGCCGCGCTTCCTGCGCGACGCCGCGCGCCTGCAGGATTTCATACGAGCCGACGGTGCGTTTCTTCTGTTGCCAGTTCGGGCGTGCCTCGTCGATGCGGACTTCGGCCGCGGCCAGCACGTTGCGCTGCTGCGCGATCGCGGCGTCGAGCGTGTCGATGAATGCCTGGAAATTGCGCCAGTTGCCGGCCGGCATCCCGTGCTGCGCGGATTGCGCGAAGCGCGCGTGGTATTCGTCGCGATAGCGCAGCAGCGCGTCGAGCTGCTCGGTAGCCGCGGTGCGGTCGCGCTGCGCGGTGCCGAGCTGCTTCGCGGCCGTGTCGAGGTCCTCCTGCGCGCGGTCGAGCAGCAGTTGAAGGGGAAAGCCGTGAGCCATCTTGATCAGCCTCCGTAAGCGTCGAACAGCGCATCGAGCCCGGCGAGGCTCGACGCGAACGGCGCGCATTCGCGAAAGCCCTGCTGCAGGAACGCCTCGATGCGCGGATAGAGCGCGATCGCGCGGTCGAGCTGCGCGTCGCGTCCGGGGGCGTACGCGCCGACCGCGATCAGGTCGCGATTGCGCTGGTAGCGCGACAGCATCTGCTTGAACTGCCGCACGTGGTCGAGATGCGTTTCGTCGATCAGCGCGGTCATCGCGCGGCTGATCGACGCCTCGATGTCGATTGCCGGATAGTGGCCGGCCTCGGCGAGCGTGCGCGACAGCACGATGTGGCCGTCGAGGATCGCGCGCGCCGAATCGGCGATCGGGTCCTGCTGGTCGTCGCCTTCGGTCAGCACCGTGTAGAACGCGGTGATCGAGCCGCCGCCCTCCGGCCCGTTGCCGGTGCGTTCGACGAGCGCGGGCAGCTTCGCGAACACCGACGGCGGATAGCCCTTGGTCGCGGGCGGCTCGCCGATCGCCAGCGCGATCTCGCGCTGCGCCATCGCGTAGCGCGTCAGCGAATCCATCAGCAGCAGCACGTGCTTGCCCTGGTCGCGGAAATATTCGGCGAGCGACGTCGCGTAGGCCGCGCCCTGCATCCGCAGCAGCGGCGACACGTCGGCCGGCGCCGCGACGACGACCGAGCGCGCGAGCCCGTCCTCGCCGAGGATCTGTTCGATGAATTCCTTCACTTCGCGGCCGCGTTCGCCGATCAGCCCGATCACGATCACTTCCGCGCTCGTATAGCGCGCCATCGTGCCGAGCAGCACCGACTTGCCGACGCCGGAACCCGCGAACAGGCCCATCCGCTGCCCGCGGCCGACGGTGAGCAGCGCGTTGATCGCGCGCACGCCGACATCGAGCACGTGGTGGATCGGTTCGCGTTCGAGCGGGTTGATCGACGGCGCCGACAGCGGCGCATCGACCTTCGATGCGAGCGGGCCGAGGCCATCGAGCGGGCGGCCCGACGCATCGACGACGCGCCCGAGCATCTCCCAGCCGACCGGCAGCCGCTTCGCGCCCGCGAGCGGATCGGCGACGGGCGCGCTTTCGAGCGGCCACACGCGCGCGCCGGGCAGCACGCCGGCGACGTCGGTGGTCGGCATCAGGAACAGGCGGTCGCCGGCGAAGCCGACGACTTCCGCTTCCGCGTGCGGCAGCGTGCTGCCGGGCGGCAATTCGATCGTGCATTCGGCGCCGACCGACAGGCGCAGCCCGATCGCCTCGAGCACGAGGCCCGCCGCGCGCGTGAGGCGCCCGCACGGCCGCAGCGGCAGCGCGCGGTGGCTGCGGGCGGCGAGCCCGTTCAGGTGCGTGCGCCAGTGCGCGAGATGCGGATTGTGCGGCGCGCGCGGCGCGGCGTCGGGTGCGGCGGCCGTTGAAGCGGTCGCATGCGGTTTCGTGTCGTGTGCGGTGTCGTGCGCGCCAGCGGGGCCGAACGACGCGAGCGCGAGTTCGCGCTCGAGCGGCGTCATGCCGTCATGCGCGAGCGATTCGGGCGACCGCGTCACCACGTGCTCACCTTGCCGATCGCGGCGGCGACGCGCTGCCAGCGCGTGGGCAGCGTCGCGTCGACCTCGCCGGTCGCGGCGTGCGCGCGGCAGCCGCCGCGCTCGATCGATGCGTCGGTGCGCACGTTCCAGCCGAGCGTATCGAGATCGTCCTGCAGATAGGCTTCGACGACGGGCAGGTCGGCCGGATTCACCGCGAGATGCGGCGCGCCGGACAACGCGGGTTCGGCCGCGAGCACGTCGCGCACGGCCGCGACGAGCGCGGCCGGGTCGTGCTTCACGTGCTGGCGCACGACCTGCTGCGCGATATCGAGCGCGAGTTGCGCGATGTCGGACGCGAGGTCGTGCTCGGCGGTCGATACGGCCTCGCGGAACGACGCGGCGAGCGCCGTGAGCTGCGCGGCCTGTTCGCGCGCGTCGGCCTGGCCGGCCTCGAAACCCTGCTCGCGGCCCTGCTCGAAACCGGCCCGATAGCCGAGCGCCTGGCCTTCGACGTGGCCGGCCGCATGGCCTTCGGCGTGCGCGGCATCGCGCACGCGCTGCAGTTCCTCGGCGAGCGCGGCGGCGGCCGCTGCCGCGTCGTCGGGCGGCGGCGGGGGCGGCGGCGGGTCGAACGACGCCATCTCCCACCGCTGGTAGGCGGTGAGGGTGCCCGCGCGATCGCTCGCCGAATCAGACATACGCGTCTTCCGCCTTGCCGCCGATCGCGATCTGACCGCTCTCGGCGAGGTTGCGCACGATCTGCAGGATGCGGCGCTGCTGCGTCTCGACATCGGACACGCGCACCGGGCCGCGCGCGTCGAGATCCTCGGCGAGCAGTTCGGCCGCGCGCTGCGACATGTTCGCGAGGAACTTCTGGCGCAGCGCGGGCGGCGCGCCCTTCAGCGCGATGATCAGCGTTTCCGATTCGACTTCCTTCAGCACCATCTGGATCGCGCGATCCTCGAGGTCGAGCAGGTTCTCGAACACGAACATCTGGTCGATGATCTTCTGCGCGAGATCGGCGTCGTACTGGCGCACGCTTTCGAGCACGCCTTCCTCATGCACGCTCGTCATGAAGTTCAGGATCTCGGCCGCGGTGCGGATGCCGCCCATCGGGCTGCGCTTCAGGTTGTCGCTGCCGGACAGCAGGCCGGTCAGCACGTCGTCGAGCTCGCGCAGCGCGGCCGGCTGGATGCCGTCGAGCGTCGCGATCCGCAGCAGCACGTCGTTGCGCAGCCGCTCGGTGAAGCACGACGCGATCTCGGACGCCTGGTCGCGGTCGAGGTGCACGAGGATCGTCGCGATGATCTGCGGATGCTCGTTCTTGATCAGTTCGGCCACCGCGCCCGAGTCCATCCACTTCAGGCCCTCGATGCCGCTCGTGTCGCTGCCCTGCAGGATGCGGTCGATCAGCACGCCGGCCTTGTCCTCGCCGAGCGCCTTGGTCAGCACCGAGCGGATGTAATCGCTCGAATCGAGCGACAGCGCGGTGTGCTCCTCGGCTTCCTTCACGAAGTCCTGCAGCACGCTCTCGACCTGCTCGCGCGTGACGTTCTTCAGCGCGGCCATCGCGGCGCCGATCTTCTGCACCTCGCGCGGCGCGAGGAACTTGAATACCTCAGCGGCCTCTTCCTCGCCGATCGACATCAGCAGCAGCGCGCTCTTGGTCAAGCCTTCAGCGTTCATCGGACACCCAGTTCTTCACGACGGTGGCGACGATCTTCGGATCCTGGCGGGCGATCGTGCGCGCGTAGTCGAGGTTGCGTTCGTAGCGGTTCTTCTCGGATTCGAAGCCGAGCAGCAGCGGATCGGGCTCGTCGTCGGCCTTGACCGGCGCCGGCAGGCCGTCGAGCACGACCGGATCTTCCGGCGCCGCGAGCGCCGGCGCGGCCGGCTCGGGCGGCGGGAACGCGCGGCGCATGGCCGGGCGCACGAACATGAAGTAGAGCGCCGCCGCGGCCGCCGCGATGCCGAGCCACTTCGCGGCTTCCTTCGCCATCGCGATCATGTCGGGCTGGCGCCACCACGGCAGGTCGGCGTACGGATCGCTCGCGGTCGAGAACGCGCTGTTCACGACGTTCACCGAGTCGCCGCGCTTCTCGTCGTAGCCCATCGCGTCCTTCACGAGCTGCTCCACCTGAGCGAGCTTCGCGGGCGGCAGCGGCTGCATCGTCACGTGACCCTTCGCGTCGGCGACCGGCTGGTAGTTGACGACGACCGCGACCGACAGCCGCTTCACGTTGCCCATCGGCTGTTCGAGATGGCGGATCGTCTTGTCGAGCTCGTAGTTGGTCGTCTGGTCCTTGCGGTCGCTGACCGGCGTCGTCTGCGGCGCGTTCTGGCCGTTGCCGGCGACGACCGGCGCGGAGGCCGGCTGCGGCGGCGTGTTCGACAGCGCGCCCGGCACGCCCGACGCGCCGCCCTGCGCGAGTTCGGTCGCGCTGCTGGTCTGCTGGCTGCGGATCGCGGCCTGCTGCGGCACGCCGTTCGGGCCGTAGCTTTCCGACGTCTGCTCGATCTTCGAGAAATCGAGGTCCGCGCTGACCTGCGAGCGCGCATTGCCGGCGCCGAAGATCGGCGCGAGGATCGCGTCGATGCGCTTTTGCGTGTTGTGCTCGACCTGCTGCACGTACTTGAGCTGGCTCGCGTCGAGGCCGGACGCCGAAGCCGACTGGGTCAGCAGGTTGCCGTCCTGGTCGACGATCGTCACGTTCTTCGCGGGCATGTCGGGCACGCCGGACGACACCATCCGCGTGATCGCCTGGACCTGGCCCTCGTCGAGCACGCGACCCGGGTAGAGGTCGACGAACACCGACGCGCTCGGCGCTTCCTTGTCGCGCACGAATACCGACGGTTTCGGGATCGCGAGATGCACGCGCGCGCCGCGCACGGCGTTGATCGATTCGATGGTGCGCTGCAGTTCGCCTTCGAGCGCGCGCTGGTAGTTGATCTGTTCGGCGAACTGGCTGATGCCGAATTTCTGGTTGTCCATCAGCTCGAAGCCGACCGAGCCGCCCTTCGGCAGGCCCATCGCGGCGAGCTTCAGGCGCGTTTCATGCACCTGGCTCGACGGCACGAGGATCGCGCCGCCGGCATCGGCGAACTTGTAGGGAACGTTTGCCTGCTGGAGCGCGGTGATGATCGCGCCGCCGTCGCGGTCCGACAGGTTGCTGTACAGCACGCGGTAGTCGGGCGTCCGGCTCCACAGCACGAGCGCGGTAATCGCGGCGATCGCGAGCGCGGCGGCGATCAGGAACGGCAGCTTCGGGTTGCCCTTCATCCGCGAGATGCCGGGAATGCGCTCCGCGAAGCCGCCGAGCCCGAAGTCCGCGCCGGCGACGCCCGCGCCCGGCAACGCGGCGGCCGCGGCGGCGC